>JAYUWD010000109.1:0-20219 GCA_043753735.1 Gemmatimonadaceae bacterium | reverse complement strand
CGGGGATGGCGAGACGTCCTTCGCCTTCGAGCGTGCGCGTGAAGCTGTATACGATCACTCGGTCGACACCTTGCGCGTCCCGCACGAGCGAGTCGAGTTCGGCATCGTTTGCGTGCGGCGACAGGCGCGCGCTCCGAACACGTCCCCCTTGCGCGCGCACCTCAGCGACAAAGTTGCTACCGGCGATTATTTCTCCGTCGGCCGCGTATGTCAACACCATCACGCTGGACGTCTTCGCGATCGGGACGAGCGACGCACTGTCGCGGAGCAGCGTAATCGCGCGCTGTGCGATCGCGTTGGACGTCGCCCAATGCGCCGGCGTCGCAACCGAGTCACGCAAATCTTCCAGCGAAACGATTGGCCGCGCAATCGCGCCGGTCCGCAGCTTGAGTTCAAGGATGCGCCGCACGCTCGCATCGATGCGTGCGGCGGAAATGCGTCCGGATTGCACTGCGCCGACCACCGCGTCGATGGCCTTGGTCACACTGGGCGGCATGAGCAAAATGTCGTTGCCGGCTTCGATCGCACGCACCGAACTTTCGTCGATGCCATAACCCTTTGCGAGTCCTTCCATCGTCATCGCGTCGGTGAAGGTCACGCCGCGAAACGCGAGTGAATCACGTAGCAGCCCGCTCATGATGCGCGGCGACAGCGTTGCGGGCACACTGTCCCCGTACGCGTTGGGAAGGGCGATGTGCGCCGTCATCATGCCGGCGATTCCACTTTTGATCACCGCAGCAAAGGGGAGCAATTCCACCGTATCCAAACGCGCACGAGGTACGTCAATCACCGGCAAACCAAGGTGCGAGTCGGTGTCGGTGTCGCCATGTCCAGGGAAATGCTTCGCCGTTGCTGCGACCCCCGTCGACTGCACGCCGCGCACAAACGCAGCCGCCATCGCAGACACGGCACGCGGCTCTTCACCAAACGAGCGCGTGTTGATGACGGGATTAGCTGGATTGTTGTTCACGTCAACGACTGGAGCGAACGCCATGTGAATCCCGATGGCGCGCGCTTCGACACCCGTCACGCGTCCGGCCGCTTCTGCATCTTCCACCCGACCGGTCGCACCGATCGCCATGTTGCTCGGCAGGACTGTTGCCGCCCCGGCATTCGGATACGAGGCAGAGAAGAATCCGCCTTCCAGTCGCCCCAATCCCGGTTCGATATCGCTACCAACGAGCAACGGCACCTTAACGCGCTGCTGCAAATAGTTGACTTTTGCGGCAACTTCGATCGGTGAGCCCAAGGACATGATAAGCCCGCCGACGCCATCGCGTTGCACCTGCTCGACGAGCTTGAGAAAGCCCGGTTCGCGTGCGTTCGTATAATCTCCAAGTACCCAGATCATCACCATCTGCGCCACGCGTTCGCGCAGCGTGAGGGTCGCGAGGGTACTGTCAATCCATCGGCGGTGCAGTGCAGGCAGCGGAACAGCCGGGTCGACCGAAAGTGCTTGTGGCGCCGAGTTGGCGCGCGGAACGGCTCGCCCCGTCATCGGTGGCGCGGCAGTTGCACAAGCGAGAAGCGAGGCGGTCGCAAGTGCGCTCATAACGAGTGCGCGTGCGGCCCGTATGAATGGGACCCGCGGGTAGAGGCGTCGGAATGTGATGTGTTCGCCGACATAAAGGTCCTGCGCGCCATCGCGGCGTGCCGGTATCACTTGGAGGAGTGCGTGAAGCATCTCGAAGAAAGGCGGGTTGGAACGATGATAAAGCGCGGACTGCTGGTCGGAATCATCGGCGCCGCGCTGTCGATCGGGGTCAGCGCGTGCGGCGGCAACAGTCGCCCGGATAATCGACCGGTCCCGGAAGAGGGGCCGGACGGTATGCCGCTGCGCGTGAATCGACGCGTGCGCCCCGGCATCTCCGTGCTCATGGACGATAGCATCAGGCTCGTGGCGGGCAAGCGCGTTGCGCTGGTCACCAACCAGACCGGGGTCGACGAGCGCGGCCGCCGGACGATCGACCTCTTGGCCAACGATCCGCGAGCCGTCAAAGCCGAGGTCAAACTCGTGCGCCTCTTTTCGCCCGAACATGGCATCAAGGGCGGCGCCGATCACGAAAACGTTTCGGACGACAAGGACGACAAGACCGGGCTTCCCATCTTTTCGCTTTATCAACAGACAACGGTCGCGCCGCCGGACAGCCTGCTCAAGGACATCGACGTGCTTGTGGTCGACCTGCAGGACATCGGTACCCGAACGTGGACGTACGTGGGCGTGATGCTGTACTCCATGCGCGCTGGTGCGCGTCGCGGCATCCCCGTCATCGTGCTTGATCGTCCGAACCCTTTGTCCGGAACGCACATCGAAGGTGCACTCCTCGATTCGGCGCTCGCCAATCCTGAAGAGGGGACGCCCGCTCGGCCATCAAATGGGTTTGCGCTCTACCCCATGCCCCTGCGCCACGGCCTGACGATGGGCGAGATGGCGCGCCTTTTTCAATCCCAATTCAAGCTGTCCACCCGACTGACGGTTGTGCCGATGCAGTACTGGCGACGTTCGATGTGGTTCGATCAGACCGGTCTGCCGTGGGTGAAGCCGTCACCGAACCTGCCAAACCTGACCAGTGCACTGCTGTATCCGGCGCTCGTACCGTTTGAGGCGACGAACGTTTCCGTCGGGCGGGGAACGAACGATCCGTTCCAGCGCATCGGTGCACCGTGGCTGCGCGCGGACACACTCGCTCGCCTGCTCGAAGATCTGTCACTCACTGGCGTTCGCTTCCGCGCGGAAAAGTTCACGCCGCAGCAACCGGGCGACAACAAGTACAATGGCAAGGCAATTCCAGGTATTCGCATCGAGGTCACCAATCGCGATCTGGTGCAGCCGGCGCGCGTCGGCGCTGCACTGCTGTGGGCGCTGGCCCGTCTCAATCGCGACTCGCTCCAAATCACTGAGCGCGGTTTTGACCAACGCCTCGGTGCAGCGCGCGTACGGGAGGCCATTCTGAGTGGTGCTGATCCTGACGCCGCCATGGATCGGCAATTGCCAGCCATCGTCGCATTCGAACGCGACGTGCGACGCTTTCATCTCTACCGTTGACGAGCGGCGAGTCCTAACTTCCCGAGGCCGATCCTTTCGCGGTTGGACAGTGCGTCCGGCCATTCGACCGGATGCCTCTGCGGGCATCCGGTCGCGCCGCCGGCCCCAACTTTCCAGCTTGATCAACTATGCAGGCATCGTGGGACTCGATCCAAAGCGGCTACCTACGGCTCATCGAGCCCGTAGCCGATTGGCTCGTGCGCCGACGGGTCCGCCCTAATACGATCACAACGGTCGGCACCATCTGCACGATTGTCGCAGGCGGTATCTTCGCGAGCGGACACATTCGTACGGCCGGGTGGTTCCTCGGAGTCACCGCCCTGTTTGACGTTCTCGACGGCACCGTTGCTCGTCGCACCGGGACGAGCTCGACATTCGGTGCGTTTTATGACTCGACGCTTGATCGCGTATCCGATGGGTTCGTGATGGGTGGGCTGGTGGTGTTCTACGCGATCAGTCCAGTCCACGAGAGTGCCGTGATGCTTGTCATTGCGCTGCTTGGGTTGATCGGGACCTTCCTTACCTCCTACACACGCGCCCGCGCAGAAGGGCTCGGGCTGGATGCCAAAGTCGGCTTGCTGCAGCGTCCCGAACGCATCACGCTGCTTTCAGCGCCGCAGGCTTTTTTCGGCCTCGCACTCAACGGTTGGGTGCTGGCCTTCATCGTTACGCTGCTCTCAGTGACCGCATGGATCACCGCGGTGCAGCGCATGCTTTACGTCTATCGTACGACTTCCCAGGGAGAGTCAACGCAGTGACCGATACGTCCCGCAGTATCGCCTCGTCCGTAAAGCCCGCTGAGGGCAAGTTGGCCATTTTCACGCCTGGGCTTGGCGCGGTCGCGACGACTTTTATGGCCGGTGTAGAGCGCGTTCGTCGCGGGCTTTCGACACCGATCGGATCGCTCACGCAGATGGCCACGATCCGACTGGGCAAGCGCACCGAATCGCGCAGTCCGTACATCCGCGACTTCGTGCCGCTGGCATCGCTCGATGATATCGTTTTCGCTGCGTGGGACCCTTTTCACGACGATGCATTCACGGCAGCCACCAAGGCCGGCGTTCTCGAAAAGTCCGATCTTGAACCGATCGCCGATTTCCTGAAAAGCATCAGGCCGATGCCGGCGGTTTTCGAAACGCATTACGTGACACGCATCAGCGCGACAAATGTGAAGACGGGCAAGAACAAGCGCGATCTGGCCGAACAGTTGCGCGCCGACATTCGCAATTTCATGTCCGCCAACGGTGCGACCCGAGGTGCGATGGTGTGGTGTGGTTCGACCGAGATCTACATCAAGGCCGGCCCGCAACATCAAACGATCGAGTCGTTCGAAAAGGCGATGGAAGAGAATGACGTCGCGATCGCGCCGAGCATGTTGTATGCGTACGCGGCCATCATGGAGGGGATTCCGTACTGCAACGGCGCACCAAATCTCTCCGCTGATTTTCCAGCGTTGATCGAGCTCGCGAACCAGAAGGGCGTGCCCATTTCCGGCAAGGATTTCAAGACCGGTCAAACGTGGATGAAGACCGTGATCGCGCCGGGGCTGAAGGCGCGTATGCTCGGCCTGGAAGGCTGGTACTCAACCAACATCCTCGGTAATCGCGACGGCGAAGTGCTCGACGATCCCGCGTCGTTCAAGACGAAGGAAGAGTCGAAGTTGTCGGTGTTGCACACGATCCTGCAGCCCGAACTGTATCCCGAGTTGTACAAGGATTTTTCGCACGTCGTGCGCATTAACTATTACCCGCCGCGCGGCGACAACAAGGAAGGATGGGACAGCATCGACATCAAAGGATGGCTCGGCTATCCGATGCAGATCAAGGTCAACTTTCTCTGCCGAGATTCCATTCTTGCGGCACCGATGGTTCTCGATCTCGCACTGTTCAGCGATTTTGCGATGCGCGCCGGGATGAAGGGGATTCAGGAATGGTTAAGCTTTTATTACAAATCGCCACAGACTGCTGCTGGTCTACAGCCTGAGCATGATCTTTTCATTCAGCAGACGAAGTTGAAGAACACGCTCCGACACTTGATGGGAGAGGAGCAGATCACTCACCTCGGTCTCGAGTACTATCAATGATCGCACAGCGCGCACGTGGGTTTCGCCGGAGCTCTGTTTCGATTCGTGGTCTTTTCGTTGCTGCCGCACTGTCCGCCAGCGCACTGCTGGCGGGATGCGATGCGGGAAAGCCGCCCAAAAACGAACTCCGCTTCAAGACCGATGATTTTGTCATTCGGATCTCGCCTGAGCAGAAACCCACGCGCGCGCTGGAACCCACCTACTGGCGTGTCGTCGTAAACGATATCAAGACGGGCACGCCGATTCAGGGCGGGCAGGGGCGCATTTTCGCGACCAACCGCGATCGAAAGACTGTCGCCAACGGACTCACCGAAACGGGTGAACTGGGCACATATCGCACCAATCTGATGTTTGTTACCGCCGGTATGTGGGCGATGAGCACGCAATTCCGTCGCGACTCGACAAAGGCGCTGCAACGCACCGAAGACTGGACGCAGGACATTCTCATGGCCGACGAGCCTGGGAACATCCAGACGCCGCAGTCGACACGAGCACCGGAAGCCCCACCCGCTCGCACCGCACCGCCGCCACCCAAGAAGGAGCCCTGAGTTTGCGTCATTTTCATCGAATCACGCTCACGCCTGACGTGGTGCTGTCGGTAGCGGACCAGTTCTTTGTGGCGTTGGGGCTCGCACGACAAAGTGGCGATGACCGCGCGCGCAGCTTCAGTGGCTCGCTTGGCGCGATGAAATTGACGGTGCGCATGGATGGTGGCCACTACGCCCTCGTCGAAGCGTCTACGGATCAGGTGGGCGAGAGTCGGCTGGACAAGAACGTGAAGAAGTTCTTCGTCGCGTTGCATCGCACGCTCGATCCGCGCCACAAGATCGAGGCCGGTTACTGATGGCAAAACCGCGCGCGGAGCGCAAGGTCACGTTACGCCCGAGCGATGCGTTGTCGCGTGAACGAAAGCTCGAGTTGTACTACTGGATGCGCCTTACCCGGCAGCTCGAAGAGCGACTCGTCAACCTGTATCGACAGACCAAAGTCGTCGGCGGACTCTTTCGCTCACTCGGCCAGGAAGCGGACGCAGTGGGCAGCTGCTTCGCACTTGAACAGCGCGACGTCATGTCGCCGCTGATTCGCAATCTTGGCGCGATGCTGGTAAAAGGTGCGACGCCGGTGGAAGTGCTCAAGCAGTACATGGCCAAAGCCGATTCACCGACACGCGGTCGCGAGTTGAACATTCACTTCGGCGACATCGGGGCCGCGGGTAAAACGCGCGGATTTCTTGGACAGATTTCCCCACTGGGCGACATGATCCCGGTCATGGCCGGCGTCACGCTGTCGTTCAAGATGCGCGGTGAGGATCGGGTCGGACTTGTCTACATCGGTGACGGCGCGACCAGCACCGGTGCCTTTCACGAGGGGATCAACTTCGCCGCCGTGCAAAAGTGTCCGCTGGTCGTGATCGTCGAGAACAATGGATATGCGTATTCAACGCCGACGTACAAGCAGACGGCTGCGAAGCAATTTGTCGACAAGGCGATCGGCTACGGCGTGCACGGCTTGCAGGCCGATGGCAACGATGTGTTGGCGGTATACGACGTGACGAAGGAAGCGGTGGACCGTGCGCGTTCGGGGGCAGGTGTGACGTTGATCGAGTTGATGACGTACCGCCGCAAGGGACACGCCGAGCACGACAATCAGTCGTATGTGCCATCCGGCGAGATCGAGCAGTGGGCCGCCGAAAATGATCCCCTCGATCGGTATCTGCGCGTGATGCGCGACGACTTGAAGGCGACGGACGACGAGATCATGGCCATTGACGCACGCGTGCTGCGGGAAATCGATGACGCGACGGACATCGCTGACGCCTCGACGACACCGCAGGCGCTTGATGCGTTGATCGGTGTGTATGCCGACCCACCGTCTGAACAGCCGCTCTGGTTCCGACGTGATTCCGAGAATGTCTCCTATGGAACTGAGCGTCCCGAAAGTTGGGGCACGTGGGATGCCGACGGCGGGAAGCGTTAATGGCCGCGAAGGCGAGTGGCGCGCAGCCGTTCACGACGAGCACGGGCGAGATCACCTACCTCGAAGCAATACGCGAAGCCCTCTTTGAGGAGATGGCGCGCGATCCGAACGTCTTTTGTCTCGGCGAAGACATCGGCGCGTTTGGCGGTGCCTTCAAGGTCACCGAAGGGTTGCTCGCGCAGTTTGGCGAGCAGCGCGTGATTGATTCACCAATCAGCGAAATCGCGATTGTTGGCGCAGCCGCAGGCGCGTCGCACATGGGGATGCGCCCTGTCGTCGAGATGCAGTTCATCGACTTCATCGCGAACGCGTACGACATGCTCACCAACTACGTCGCCACGGCGCGCTATCGTGCGTTCCTTCCTTGTCCGATGGTGGTGCGTGGTCCCAGTGGCGGGTATGTGCGCGGTGGTCCATTCCACTCGCAGAATCCCGAAGCTGGATTTCTGCATACGCCGGGTCTCAAGATTGTCTATCCGTCCACCGCGGCGGACGCGAAAGGCTTGATGAAGGCAGCAATTCGTGATGATGACTGCGTGCTTTTTTTCGAGCACAAATATCTTTATCGACGCGTGAAGGACGTCATGCCTGCGGGCGATCATGTCGTGCCTATCGGCAAGGCCCGCGTCGCGCGCGAGGGCCGTGATGTGTCGGTCGTGACGTACGCTGCCGCGACATGGAAAGCGCTTGAAGCCGCGGAGATTCTTCACGCCGAGCACGGCATCAGTGTCGAAGTGCTCGATCTTCGCACACTTGCACCAATGGACGACGAAGCAATTTTTCAGACTGTGAAGAAAACAAATCGCCTGCTCGTCTTGCACGAAGACACGCGGACCGGTGGCATCGCTGGTGAAATCACGGCGCGTGTTTCCGAAACGTGTTTCGAGTGGCTTGATGCACCGGTGCTGCGAGTGACTGCTGCTGATATCCCACTCCCGTACGCGCCGGCCCTCGAAGATTACGTGCTGCCCCAGACTGCAGATATCGTGCGAGCAGTGCGTCGCTTGGCCGCATACTGATCATGGCTGACCAATCAAACACACCACTTCCGGAAGATCGGCTGGGGCGCAACATCGGCGTGGGCTGCTTCACCTTTTTCATCGGTGGAGCCAGTGGCGCAATGTCCGGCGTCTTCCTCGGCAAGGCAGTAGGATTCTTTTCACGGTGTGAGCCTCAGGCCGGACTTCCCGCATGTGAGTGGTGGATATTCGCGCTCTGGGGCGGTGTCGTTGGTGCAGTTTCCCTACCTATTCTGGCACTGTGGCGTCTACGTCGTTCCGATCGCCTCACCGATCAGACCGCAGGCAGCCTTTCCAAACGAGGATGAGCGAGTGGCGCGTATAGATGTGATCATGCCGCAGATGGGCGAGTCCATTGCGGAAGGGACCGTGTCCCGCTGGCTGAAAAAAGTTGGCGACGCGATCAAGCGTGATGAAGCGCTCTTCGAGATCTCCACTGACAAGGTCGACGCAGAAATTCCGTCGCCGAGTGCGGGTATACTGGTCGAGATCCTGGTGGCGGAAGGACAGACCGTTGAGATCCAAACGGTTGTGGCGCGCCTGGAAACTGATGCGGCATCGGCGGCCACGGCGATTGCGTCGCCGACGCCCGCGCCTGCTGCGGCCGCAACAGTCGTTTCCTTGGCGGCCGCTGCCCCTGCAGCTATTGCCGCGAGCGCGACTCCAAGCGCGCCGGTGCGAGACGCGGCACCCGCGGGTTCACTCGAAGATCGGCTGCGCACCAAGTCGTCTCCGCTCGTGCGCAAGATCGCCGCCGAACATGGCGTCGAAATCGCGGCGATGGAAGGCAGTGGCATCGCCGGTCGCGTGACGCGCAGAGACATCGAAGCGTATCTCGATCGTCGTGGATCGGCTCCCGTCGCTGCGGCACCGAAAGGAGCATCAATGCACGCGCCGGCTGGCGTCGAGCAGCAGGGTCCGATGGCGACGCCGTGGGCCGGCGACACTGTCGAGCCGATGTCAAAGATCCGTCGCCTGACGTCCGAGCACATGACGCTGGCGCGTCGCACCGCAGCACACGTCACCTCGTTTTTCGAGATCGACCTCACGCGTATCGCACGGATTCGTGCACACATGCGCAAGGATTTTGAAGCACAGTCTGGTCAGAAGCTGACGTACCTGCCGTTCATCCTTCAAGGCGTGACGCAGCAGCTCAAGCGTCATCCTGTGTTGAACGCTGCCGTCGCCGGCAACGATGTCATTTACCGCAAAGCGATCAATCTCGGCATTGCCGTTGCGCTTGAACCGTCGGGGTTGATCGTCCCCGTCGCCAAGCGCGCGGACGAACTTTCTTTGGTCGGACTGACAAAAACGGTAAACGATCTCGCTGCACGTGCTCGGTCCAAGAAGTTGAGTCCGACTGATGTGCAGGATGCAACGTTCACGATCACCAACCCAGGCGTCTTCGGGTCGCTCTTCGGTACGCCGATCATTCCAGTTGGTACGACCGCCATCCTCGGTTTAGGCGCGATAGAAAAGCGTCCGAAAGTGATCACCGGTCCTGATGGTGAAGACACGATCGCCATTCGCACCTGTGCATACTTCTCGCTTTCGTTTGACCACCGGGTCGTCGATGGTGCTGATGCCGATCGGTTCATGGCCGACCTGAAGAAGACACTCGAATCCATTCCTGACGGCGGGTTCTGATGACGCGCGTGTTGTCGATGGCGGAACGACGCGTCGACGGAGCGGCTCGCGAGGATTATCTTGTCACCTTGGCTTCGCGGCGCGCGGCGGCTGCAGCGGCACGCGCGCACTTCTGGGTCTTTGAACACGCCAGCGACCACGGTCGCTTTTTGGAATTCACCGAGGCCGCAACCGATGACGCGATCGCTGCGGCACAGGGCCACAATGCGCCGGAATTGCTCTGGCGCGAAGTACAGGGAGGTTGATATGCCGGCGCGCACTTTTACCATCGATGGACGGCCGTGGAAAGTGTATCCCTCCGGATTTCTCACACAGTACGTCGGTGATGAGTTCGGACTGATTTTTGTCGCTGGTCGCGCTGATGCACGTGAAGTGCGCGTGACGCGCTACTCGCCGCTGGGTGCGGGCGCACGTGAACAGTCGCTCGCGGAGCTTGAAGACAGCGAACTAGTGGAGCTGTTTCGCATGTCGCAGCCGAGCGCGAGATCGCCCGAGGCAGGATACCGCACATGACCGACGCGATTGCTGCGGCGTCGGACGTGATTGCAAACGAGACAGTAGCCGCGTTCGTCGACCTGCAGGTGCACACGACGGCATCTGATGGTGCGCTGCCCCCCGCAAAAGTTGTCGAAGCGGCACGTGATGCCCAGTTGTATGCGATCGCCATCACCGATCACGACACCGTGGACGGACTCGATGAATCGATCGAGGCGGGGGAGCGGCTTGGTGTGCGAATCGTGCCCGGAGTCGAGCTTAGCACTCACTTCGAAGATGAAGAGCTGCACCTGCTCGGCCTTCACGTCACGGAGCGTGAATCGATGCGCTCTGCACTCGCGGGGTTGCAACTCGGTCGCATCGCACGCGCAGAACGCATTGTGGCCACATTGAACGCCAGTGGCATACCCGTCACGATGGAGTCCGTGCTCGCTGAAGCAGCCGACGGGGCCGTCGGTCGACCACATGTCGCGAGGGCGATGGTCGCAGGCGGATGGGTGCGCGATTTCCGGGAAGCCTTCGACAAGTGGCTTGGCTGGGGCAAGCCCGCGTACATGTCCAAGGCCCGTTTCGACGTTGCTGATGCGATCGCACTGGTGCATCGGGCCGGCGGTCTCGCCGTGTGGGCGCATCCCGGCGAAGGCGCAACACCAGCTCGGGTGCAGAAGCTCGCCGATGTGGGGTTGGATGGCGTCGAGGTTTTGCATCCGAGCCATCCGCCATATCTGGTGCAGCGATTGATCGAAACGGTCGAGAACGCTGGGCTGCTGCCGAGTGGCGGCTCGGACTGGCATGGCACGCATGAAGGATCCAGGCGGCTCGGTGGTCAATTGGTGCCCAAGGTGTGGCTCGATTGGCAGGATGAAAAGGTGGCGTCGCGCACTGCTGCTGCGCTCTAGCCGGCAGAGGAACACATGACCGATCCTTCGACCCGACGGGTGACGTTGGTGACAGGCGGTGCGCGGCGAGTGGGCGCGGCGATTGCGCGCAGCTTCGCCGGCTCCAACGATGCGATCGTCCTCCATCATGGCAATTCGCCGGATGCCGCCGCTGAACTTGCGGACGAACTGCGGGCGCAGGGCACGCTGGTACACGTGGTGCGGGCAGATCTCGCCGATGCGAAGGTACCGGCCCAGGTCGTCGACGAAGCGATGCGTGCCTTCGGCGCGCTCGATGTGGTGGTCAGCTCCGCCTCGGTGATGGAATGGCAGGCATTTAATGAGGTGACCCCTGAAACGTGGGACAGCGCATCGAACATCAATCTCCGCGCGCCATTCTTTCTGATGCAAGCTGCAGCTCGAGTGATGCGCGACGGCGGCGTGATCATTCAAATGTCGGATCACCTCGCGCACGAAACCCTCTTCCCGAAGCTCATCCCGCATCAGGTCACGAAGGCGGCGCTCACGCAGCTCGTGCGTACCGTTGCTTCCGCGTTGGCGCCGCGTATTCGCGTGAACGCCGTCGCCCCGGGGCTTGTGATGGCACCCGACAATTTTTCCGCAGAGGCGCTGCAGCGTTTTTTACGTGACGTGCCGCTCGGACAGTCAGGCACGCCCGCCGATGTGACGAAAGCGATTCACTATCTGCTCAGTGCGACGTACGTCACCGGCACTGTGCTCTCCGTTGACGGTGGACGACATCTCTGGCGCTGAAGCAACGATCAGAATGCCCGACGTTGCACGCATTGATGCCTTCGTCACACTGACCCGCGCCGAACCCCTTCGCCTCGGACGGATCGTGGTGATCGGTGGCGGCTGCTACGGCTCGTGGTACACGCAGCAACTAACGCGCGCGACACAACGCGGCGCGCTCATCGTCGATGAAGTTGTCGTGGTTGATCGCAACCCGGAGTGCATCGTGGCGTCGCGACTACCGACCGCTGCATACGACGGGCTTCCAGTGCGCGTGGAGCGTACAAGCTGGCGCGAGTACATGAGCAAGTGGCTGGCGGCGGGCCCCAGCGCACTGTCGCGCGACGCACTCGTGCCATCGCCCCTGATGCCGCAGCTGTGCCTTGACTGGCTGATGGAGCGCGCGCGCGATCGCTGGCCCGATCGCTCGATCCGCGTCGTTCCGCTGCCGAAGATCCCCAACATGCCGTGGGAACGAGCGGCACCCGACGGGCGCCACTACGTGAGCTTTGCGACGTGGATGTGTCCTGTGAACTGCATCGAGCCCGCCCGCTGCCCGGCGACCCGTGGCGAGCGAAGCTGGAGCATGCCCGCAGCGCTCGAGTCCTACGTCGCCGACGTTGCTGCGCACAGCTCCGCCGCACACCCCTCCAAGCTCCCGCTTCGAGGTCCGGTTATCTTTCACTGCGTACATCGGACGTATGGCGTCGGCATGATTGATGCCGCTGCGATCGCGCACGCGGACGAACGGATCGCCCGTTGGGGAGACGCTTCCCCGGTCTCCGTGCTCGTTGGGACGGTCTCGCACTGCCACGGCGCGCTTGGCGTTCTTGCTGTGGACTGATCCGACCAGCACGTCCGATTTCGATTCGAGATCCTCGCCGTGACAACACTGCTTCGCTGACGCAATACATCCCAATGCTTCCTGCACGCACTGAAAACATAGTCATCATCGGTTCCGGACCTGCCGCGTGGACCGCTGCCATCTATGCGGCTCGCGCCAACATTTCGCCGATTGTCTTTGAGGGGGAACCCGTCGGCACGGAGTTGCCCGGTGGGCAACTCATGCTCACGACTGACATCGAGAATTTTCCGGGATTCGCCGAGGCAATCAGTGGTCCCGACCTCATGGAACGAATGAAGGTCCAGGCGGTGCACCATGGCACGCGAGTCGTTCAGGAACTCGTCAAGCACGTCGACCTGTCCGTCAAACCCTTCAGGATCACCCCCAACTACAGCGAGCCGGTTTTCGCGCATACTGTGATTGTGGCGACGGGTGCGGCGGCGACGTGGCTCGGGTTACCAAACGAAATTCGTCTTGCTACATCGGGCGGTGGTGTGTCCGCGTGCGCGGTGTGCGATGGGGCGATGCCGTTTTACCGCAATAAGGTGCTCGCCGTCGTGGGCGGTGGCGACACGGCGATGGAGGAAGCGATGTACCTGACCAAATTCGGGTCGGAAGTGGTGATCATCCACCGTCGCGACTCATTCCGGGCATCGAAGGTGATGGCGAATCGGGTGCTCGCGCACCCTAAAATACGTGTCCTCTGGAACACGCAGGTCACCGACGTACTCGGCGAGCATGAAATCACGGGCCTCAGGCTTGCAGACGCACACACCGGCAAAGAAAGCACGATCGAAGTTGGCGGTCTCTTCGTCGCAATCGGGCACAAGCCAAATACGAAATTCCTTGGTGGCCAGCTCGATCTGACCGAACATGGTTACGTCAAAGTGGCACCGTGGCGGACGGAAACGACCGTTCCGGGCGTATATGCTGCCGGCGATGTGATCGACGACTATTACCGGCAGGCGATCACGTCCGCCGGAACTGGTTGTATGGCCGCCCTTGAGGCCGAGCGCTGGTTGTCGCACCTGGGCATTGGTGAGTCACCTGTACTTGAGACGGCCGAGGCGCCTGTTCCGGCTACCCCCGATTCGAGCTTCGCTTGATTCTTGAGCAACACATCGTCGGCCCCATCGCCGAAAACTGCTGGCTTCTCGCGGACGAGTCAGCCAAGGTTGCCGTGCTCATCGACCCCGGTGAGGAAGCGGAAAGCTTGCTTGCAGCCGTTGATGCGACGGGGTGCACACTCACGGCAATCTGGCTCACGCACGCACATTTCGACCATATCGGCGCGGTCGCTGAGCTTTTGCGAGCCCGACCCGTGCCCGTGTACCTGCACCCGCTCGACCGCGTACTGTACGATCACGCACATGAGTCGGGGCAGCGCTTCGGCCTCGATGTCGAGACACCGCCGCCCGCTGATCGTGAACTTGCTGACGGTGACATCATCAGCTGCGGCTCTTTTACTTTTGACGTGTGGCATCTGCCTGGGCATTCGCCGGGGCACGTGGCGTTTATCGGGAATGGCCTGTGCATCTCTGGCGACCTGCTTTTTGAGGGTTCGATCGGGCGCACCGACTTGCCCTTCTGCGACCCAGACGCGATGCGCAAGTCGTTGGCCCGGCTCACGACATTGCTACCCGAGACTCGGGTACTACCGGGCCATGGGGGTCATACAGAGATCGGGCAGGAACTGGCCACGAATCCCTATCTCGCTCCTCAAATCACCGGCAGGTCATGATGGCTGCTCCATTTCGGTTTCGTCGGCTTGTGATGGCATCGCTGTTTGCGGCAACCACCTTCACAGTGGCCTGTTCCAAGCTGACGGAGGCCAACCCGACGGTGAACCGCTACGGCGCGGTGAACATCACGGCGCGCGGTTCTTCCGCGTCCAGCGCCAGCGCCAATGCGACCGTGATCTTCTTCGAGGCGTTTTCTGCCGCAGTGCCGAGCAGCGTGTTGCAGGCCACCGATCAATGTGCCTACTCGCCCGTCGACACCACGAAGTCATCCACCAGCGGCGTCAAGAAGGCAGGTGACCAGGTGACGCTTTCAATTGGCGCGAACACGGTCAGCCTGCCATACGAATCAGGATTGTTCCGCTACGCAAACGTCGCCACGAGCCCGTTCACCTACAGAAGCGGCGACGCCGTGGTAGTGAACATTCCCGGCTCCACGGATGGGTTTCCCTCAGCATCGATCAGCGTGAGACTCGCGGAGACGCTGATCCCCGGTGCGGTCGCAATTCCAGCGCCAGGTGCGCCGCTTGCTGTCACCTGGAACGCGAGCACAGATACGACTGCTGCGATTTTGTTGTCGCTCAGGTACAACAACCCGACGACCAGCAGCTTCCCCAACGAACAGATCTACTGCTCGCTCAAGGACGACGGGAAATTCGACATCCCCGCTTCCGGACTGACGGCGTTTCTCGCTGCGCCCAATGCGTCGCGCTCGCTGCGGATGACCCGCTGGCGTACCCGGGAATCGCTGCTTGACCCGAAGACGATGCTGCACATCGCCACCTCGATCGATACCACCGTCAAGTTTCCCTAGTGCACCAACGGCGCACTGGAACATAACACGCACGTTATACACAACACACTCTGCAATGCCGTTCGTCATGGACACGCGTATCGAAAAGGATCCACTCGGCGAACTCGCCGTTCCCGCCAACGCGTTGTACGGTGTGCAAACGGTACGCGCGTCGCAGAACTTTCCGATCAGTGGGCAACGGCCACTCGAACCGTTCGTCATCGCGCAGGTGTGGATCAAACGCGCGGCTGCGCTGACGCACAAGGAAACTGGACGGCTCGATGCGGCACGCGCTGACGCGATTGTCGCCGCCGCAGATGAAATTCTCGCTGGCCAACATCGCGATCAGTTCATCGTCGATCCGTATCAGGCCGGTGCGGGAACGTCGCACAACATGAACGTGAACGAAGTCCTGGCCAATCGCGCCAACGAACTGCTTGGCGGTACGCGTGGCAGCTATACGCCAGTGCATCCGAACGATCACGTGAACATGGCGCAGAGCACCAACGATACGATCCCGACCAACATTCGACTCGCCGTGCTTCGCCAGCTGCCTTCGCTGGTCGGCGCCGTGGAATCCTTGCGCGACGCGTTGCTTGCAAAGGGCGTCGAATTCGACGGAATCGTGAAGGCGGGGCGGACGCATCTGCAGGACGCCATGCCGATTCGTCTTGGACAGGAGTTCACGGCGTATGCAGGTTCGCTTGATCGATGCCGTCGACGGGTGCTCGAAGCCGCGGACTACCTGAACGATCTCGGCATCGGCGGCAGTGCGGTGGGCACCGGCGTCACCGTTGAGCCGCAGTATCCCGCCTTGATGAACGCGCATCTGAAAGCGACGTCCGGAATTTCCACGCTTCGTGTCGGCGCCGATCGCATTCAGTTGATGCAGAGCATGGGAGATGCAGCGGCGTTCTCCGCATCGCTGCGTGGACTCTCGCTCGACCTCTCAAAGATCGTCAGCGACTTGCGTCTGATGGTTTCAGGGCCCCGCACAGGGCTCGACGAAATCACTCTCCCCGCCGTGCAGCCCGGCTCGTCCATCATGCCTGGCAAGATCAATCCGTCAATTCCGGAAATGGTCAACCAAGTCTGCTTCCAGGTTATCGGTTGCGACACGACGGTTGCCATCGCCGCGGAACACGGTCAGTTGGAGCTGAACGTGATGATGCCGGTCATCGCGCACAACATACTCCTGTCGATGCAGATTCTCACCAATGCGATCACCGTGCTGACGGAAAAGTGTGTGCGTGGTATCCAGGCCAATGCGGCCATGTGCGAGTTCTGGGTGGAACGGTCCGCGGCGCTCGCCACCGCGCTCATGCCGCAAATCGGTTACAGCGCCGCCGCAGAGCTGTCAAAGCGATCGGTGAAGGAAGGCGTGCTCATTCGCGAACTCGTGAAACGCGAGCAGGTCATTCCGGCCGACGAGATTGACGGCGTCCTCGACCTTCGCAAGATGACCGAGATCGGAGTGCCGTCGGGCAAGCAAGTCGCGGTCGGCGGCGGCTGAGTTTCGATTCATGGGCATTTTCCACGCGGCGCTTGTCGCGCCCCCTCAGTTCCCGTAGACTCTTTCGCATGCGCATCACTACCTGGGCCGAGTATGGTTTGATCTGCGCGCTGCATCTGGCGCGTCGTATCGACGATGGACCGGTAACGGGTCGCGACATTGCGGCACGCGAGAAGCTGCCTGCGGACTACGTCGAACAGATTCTCCTGCGCATGCGTCGCGCAAATATCGTCAACAGCACTCGAGGCGCACGGGGGGGGTACACACTCGCCCGAAGCGCGGAATCGATCACGGTGCGCGACGTGATTCAGGCGTCCGAGCTCACGACATTCGATCTGCATTGCGTGTCGCATCCGGTTGATTCAACCCGTTGCGGCGACTCGGAAACGTGCAGCATTCGTCCCGTCTGGCAGCTGTTGCAACGCCGAATCGACGAAGTCCTGGAGGGGGTGCGACTTAGCGACCTGCTCGAAGGCGAAAGTGCTGTTCGTGAGCGTGTTGGACTTCCGCGCGTCGTACCCGGCTCCTTACTGCCCGCCGGCAGTCTCCCCATTTTGCAAAACTGACCGCGCGATGGGTATGCTCGGAGAGTGGCGTGCGACGCGGGAACGGCGGCGCCTGGCGGCGGCGTATCTGCACGCGCTGCTGCCCAATTCGGAACCAGCCGATGTGCAGTGGCTCGCGTCAGTCTGCGGCGATGCGAAGAGTGCGCAACGGGAACTCGCATTCGCTCGACGCGCACTGGCTCTCATCGTTGCCGAACGAGATGCGCTGGACGATCGCACTGCTTCAGATGTTGCGCGGGAGTTGGCTGCGTTCACCGAGCAGGAGACCAAGCGCGATGACGGAGCCGGCAAGGCTTGGGCAGCCCGGTGGCGCACGTACACCGAAGCGCTGGCACTTCGTGGTGCCTCCGAGGCGCCGGCCGTGCGCCTTGCCCGCGTGATGCTGAGCGGCGCTGGTCTCGCCGAACCGTCACCCGAAATGGTCGCTCGCGCCAGCCAGTGCATTCACACGATCCGCGCCAAGGCGAACGAGTCGTTGCGCGCGGCGTTTGGCGTCGCTTCGCTCCCGGACGACATTCGTCCCTCGGCGATGCGCAGCTGACCGACGCGAAAACAACGGTAGACTGCCGAAACGACAAAACCTGAGCCGGAAACGACTGGGGCGCCGAGTGCCTGAGCACATCGTGTTCGCCACCGTTCGTAACCGACTCAGGTAGTCGTGATAGTGCCAGAGGCGAGACTCGAACTCGCACGGGCTATCGCCCACTGCGCCCTGAACGCAGCGCGTCTACCAATTCCACCACTCCGGCAAACCGACCGGCGCAAGCGCCGTGCGGCAGTTCCTCTCAGGGTCGGGAAGAATAGGGGATGCGCCATGAAGAAGTCAACGCACAGACTGCGCGAACGCGCTTCGTGAGGCTAACTTTCACTCCGCATGGCAACCGACGAGAAAGACGAATCGACCGAAGTGATCGCGCGCAACAAACGCGCGCGCCACGACTACGCAATCCTCGACACCTGGGAGACGGGAATCGTCCTCACCGGGACCGAGGTGAAGGCGTTGCGGGAAGGAAAGGCCAACCTCACTGACTCCTTCGGGGTAGTGAAAGATGGGGAAGTCTTTCTTCTGAACATGCATATCGGTTCGTACGGGTTGGGAAATTCCTTCAATCATGAGCCCACCCGCACGCGCAAGCTGCTCATGCATCGTCGCGAGATCCGCCGCATGATCGGCGCGGTTGAGCGGCAAGGGCTTACGCTCGTCCCGCTTGACCTCTACTTCAAGGGCGGCAAAGTGAAGGCGACGCTCGCACTGGTGAAGGGAAAGCAGCAACACGACAAGCGTGAGGATCTGAAGAAGAAGGACGCGCAGCGCGAAATCGCGCGCGCGCTCAGAACTCGCTGATTCGCGTGCTGCTCGCGTTCGTGTGCGCGCTGCAGGTCGCCGCGGCGTCCGCGCCACCGCTTTCGGTGCGCGTCGGCGAACGAGTTCGGACTATCGGTATCGTCATCCGCTCCGGGCGACAGTCCATCCGTGCCGACCAACTGGTCGCAGCGCTCGGCGGGATCTTCAGCGACGATGGTGACGGACGCCTGCAAATGCAGATCGACGATCGGCGGCTGACGGTGCTTGAAACTGCGCCGTATGTGATTTCCGGGCGCGACACGTTGCAACTGTCGTCGGGGATGTTTCGTCGCGAAGGCACGGCGTATGTCCCGCTGACATTTGCCACGCAAATTGTTCCCCGCCTGATCGGTAGTGTGCGCTACGACGTGGCAAAACGCGAGGTACGTCGCATTGCGTCCACGACCGCACCGCGTGCGCAGGCGGCGCGAACCGAATCACAGCGCGCAGAGTCACCAAACACCGCTGCAGCCAAACCAAGAGCAAGATCGACGGCGACGTCGATCCGACCGCGTGTTGTCGTCGTCGATGCAGGCCACGGAGGGCCGGACAATGGCATGACCGGACCGATCGGTGCCGCGCAAAAGGTGAAAGAGAAGGACATCACGTTAGCCGTCGCCAAGGCACTTCGCCTGGCGCTCGAAAAGCGTGGCATCACCGTGGTTATGACGCGCACTACGGACACGCTCATCGCGCTTTCAGACCGCGGCAGGATCGCGAATCACTCCAAGGGCGATCTCTTTCTGTCGGTGCATGTCAACGCGGCGAATCCGCGCTGGCGCGACCCCGGCGGTGCCCGCGGTTACGAAACGTACTTCCTCGCCGAGGCCAAGACCGAAGATGAAAAGCGCGTCGAAGCAATGGAAAACGAAGCCATTCGTTTTGAGACGAGTGCCGACGCTTCCCGCAATGATCCACTCGGTTTCATAATCCGCGACATGGCGCAGAACGAGCATCTTCGCGAATCCGCGCAACTTGCGGAGCTGATGCAGCGGGGATTGCGGGCAATGCATCCGGGCACTGATCGGGGTGTGAAACAGGCCGGCTTCCGTGTGCTGGTGACCGCTTTCATGCCTGCGGTGCTGGTTGAAATCGGATTCGGCTCAAACAAGGCCGATTCCAATTTCATGACCGATCCTGAGCGTCAGCGCGATGTTGCCGAGACGCTTGCCAATGCCGCGATTTCGTATTTCGAGCAGTATGAGCGCAAGGTCGGAGGCACGCCGTGAGCAACGCGCCCGTGCGCAATGCCCGTCGGGTGCTTGGCTCAATCAGTGCGTGCTGGCTGCTCGCGACAGGATGCGTGTACTACAATGGCATCTACAATGCGAAGGAAGCAGCTCGTGCCGGCGACGCTCTGTTGCGCCGAGAATCGGAGTCCGAAGCGAATACTCAGTTCCAGATTTCTTCCGCCCGCGCCGAGAGCGTGTTGGCCCGCTACCCCAAGTCTGAATGGCGGCCGCGCGCGCTCTATTTGGCGGGACGCGGCATGGCTTACAGCGCGCAGTGCGATCGTGCGAT
>JAYUWD010000108.1:0-6689 GCA_043753735.1 Gemmatimonadaceae bacterium | reverse complement strand
AGGAGGGATCGAACGCTGGCGCATCTGCGGGGGCACCAGACAAAGCCGAAAGTTCAGTCATTCATCCTCTCCAATCAGGTTCATCTGCAAGCTGTGGTCGTCGATGCGGAATGTCGAACTGTCACAGGGAGCGCCAGCGTCCGAGACGCTTTCATGTGAGACCAACCGCACGACCAGCCGCGTGCGATCTCGCCTACCTGCCGACGAAACCGCACGCGATCACAAGGTCAGTGCTGCTCCCCGGTGATGTCTCCACCACCACCGATCGGACGCAGCGCACGCACGTCGTTCGGCTTCACATCGATCGGCTTCTTCCCTTTTTTTATCAAGTATGAATCGACCGGCGGCAGCAGCTCCTTCCACGCTTTACGCAGCTCGACCAGATACCCCTCGAGCTCCTTGGTGAGCAGGCCGAAAACTTCCGCCGACTGCTTGGTTGGCTTGGCCTCGGTGCCACCGATGACACCCGCCATCGCCGCGATCTGGTTGTTGACCTTGATCGGGTAATTGAGCGGATCCTGCCCGCTCTGATTCTTGACTTGATACACTTCCGCTTCGACCTCGGTGATCTTGGCATCGAGGGCGGCGGCGAGCGGCCTGAACTCTGCCGAATCGGCGGCGCTCATGTCCTTCATGCGTTCGGCGAGCTGGGCGCGTACCCAACGCACCGTGCGCACCGCGTCGTTCGCGTCCGTGGTGCGATCACGCACCTGCATGAGCAGCTTGTACTGCGCGATCAGATCCGCCTGCGTGGCTTTCGTGCGCGGATCTTTCATCACGATGAACTTGGCGTCTTGGGGCGTGCCGCCGTCGACGATCAGGCGCGCGGTGTAAGTGCCCGGGATGACGAGTGGTCCGTTCGTGCCACCGGACCAGAAGATCATGCCGTCAAACCGCGTGGCATCGGCTTCACGCAGATTCCACGCAAAGCTGTTGAGCCCCACCTTGTTCGCCGCTTTGGGTTCAACCGGCGGTCCACCAAAGCCACCGTCGCCGTCGCGTCCACCGGCCGGCGCTACGACAGCCGGCATGGTGTCGTTGGTGAAGCTGCGGATCGTGCGACCCGTAGAATCGCGAAACTCGAGCGTCAGCTTTTTCGCCGGCTGCTTGAGCCAGTAATTGACGATTGCGCCAGCCGGCGGATTGGCGCCGGCTGTTCCGCCACCACCTCCACCGCCGCCGAAGCCGCCTTGCCAAGTGATGCGATACGTCGAGCGCGGCAAGAAGATGTGCGAGCCCTTCGCGATCGACTCGGCGCTCAACTGACGCAGCACACTCAGGTCGTCGATGATCCAGAAGGAGCGTCCATGCGTTCCCGCAATCAAATCGCCATCGCGAAGCGCAATGTCGTGCACCGGCACGATCGGCAGGTTGCGGCGCAACGAGAACCAGGTCGCACCGTCATCGAGCGACGCCCACAACCCGCGTTCGGTGCCGGCATACAGCAGGCCGCGACGTTCTTCGTCTTCACGAATCACACGCGTGAATTCGCCCGACGGAATACCATTCGGTTTACCCGACTGATCGATGCGCGTCCACGTCTTGCCGTAGTCGGCCGTCTTGAACAGATAGGGCTCGTTGTCGTCCATCTGAAAGCGATTGGCCGCGATGTACGCGACGGCCGGATTAAAACGGCTCGCTTCGATGATGGAGATGCGCGCCCACTCGCGCTCCTTGAGCAATGGTGGAGTGACATTCGTCCACGTCTTGCCCGCGTCGCGTGTGAGTTGGACGAGACCGTCGTCGGTGCCAGCCCAGATCAGCCCCTTCGTGAACGGCGATTCGGCAATCGCGAACACAGTGCCGTAGTACTCGACACTCGTCTGGTCTCTGGTGATCGGCCCACCCGACGGACCGAGCGTGCGCGGATCGTTGCGCGACAGATCGGGGGAAATGACATCGTAGCTGTCCCCTTCGTTCGTCGTGCGGAACAGCACACTCGACCCGACGTAAAGTGTTTTGGGATCGTGCGGGCTGACAACGATCGGGAAGGTCCACTGCATGCGATACTTGGAATCTTTCGCATCGTGCCCCATCGGATTGAGCGGCCACGGATTGACGTTGCGTTCGAGTCCGTTGCGCAAATCCTTGCGCGTCAGCAGGCCGCCGTAGCTGCCCGCAAACACGACGTCGGGATCATTGGGGAGTGCCGCGATGAATCCGGATTCGCCACCACCTGCGTCGAGCCAATCGCCGATCTGAATGCCGCCGACTTTACGCGACGGTCCGCACAGTGTGCTGTTGTCCTGCTGCGCGCCGCAGACGCGATAGGGAAAATGATTGGTGGTCGTGACGTGATAGAACTGCGCCGTCGCAAAGCTTTGAGCGGTCCACGTTTTCGCGCCATCGGTGGACACACTGGCACCCCCGTCGTCACCTTCGATCAAGCGGTTCGGATCGGTGGACGAGATCCAGGCATCGTGCGAGTCACCGTGCGGCGGATTGAGATTGCTGAAGGTCTTGCCACCATCGCGTGATACCTGAAACGACACGTTGTTCACGTACACCACGTCGGCGTTTTTCGGATCGGCGTGCACCTTCGTGTAATACCACGCACGCTGACGCAGTTTGCGCTCGGCGTTGGTACGAGTCCACGTTGCGCCACCGTCGTCCGAACGGAAAATACCCCCTTCTTCAGCTTCGATATTGGCGTAGATGCGCTGGGCATTCGCGCCACTGACACTGATGCCGATGTTCCCCCAGAGCCCCGTCGGCAAACCTTTGTTGCGGGTGATCTCGGTCCATGTGTCACCGCCATCGGTGCTCTTAAACATCCCCGAGCCTTTGCCTCCCGACTCGAGCGTCCACGGCTTGCGATACACCTGCCAGAAGCCGGCGTAGAGCACATTCGGGTTGGTCGGGTCCATCGCCAGATCACCAATCCCGGTGGAATCGTTGCGATACAGGATCTTGGTCCAGTTCTTTCCGCCGTCCTTCGTGCGAAACACCCCACGCTCGGAGTTGGGCGCCCAGACATGTCCAAGGGCACCCACATACGCGATGTCCGGATTGGTCGGGTGCACCTTCACGTCGGCGATCTGTCGCGTGTCGTTGAGACCCACATTCGTCCAGCTCTTGCCGCCATCGGTGGTTTTCCAGACGCCATCACCGTGCGAAACATTGCCGCGGAGCGGAAACTCGCCGCCGCCCACGTACACGATGTCGGGGTTGGAGGGTGACACACCGATCGACCCGATGGTGCCGCCAAAGTACTTGTCGGTCATCGGCACCCAGCTCTTGGCGCCATCGGTGGTTTTGAACACGCCGCCCCCCGTGGTACCCATCCAATATTCGTTGGGGCGGGCGTCACTTCCGGCCACGGCGACCGAACGGCCACCGCGGAACGGGCCAATCTCGCGCCAGCGAAGTGCGGCCAGGGCGAGTGTGTCGAAGGGGGCGGCCAGCGGCACGGGGGCCGGTTTCAGGACCGGCTTAGGGATATTGACCCTTACCGCCGTGCCTTTGGCCGGTGTGGTCGACTGCGCTAATGCGACATCAGCGAGACAGAAAGCTGCCGCAAAAGCGCCAGTGAGTGATCGAATGCTGGACGATGAAAGACAGAGCATGAACAAGAACCTCCGAGGGCGGATCCGACTGGACGAAGCTGCGACATTGGGCAATCACGCGCGCGCTGGCAAGCGGAGATATCTCACCGACGCTCGACCCCGCGGTGCGAACAGTGGAAGCGATAGGGCCGCGCTAGTAGTTGCGAGCAGGCGACAGCCTGTAGCGTGCTCGCGGCAGTTGCCCCTATGAGAATAATGACGGATCGTTCCCAAATTGTTCAGTCGAACGGTTCGGAGCAAACCGACTTCTATTCGTCGAATTATTTCCGCGATGGACTCGGTCAACTTCCTGGGCATGATCGAGATTCAGCCCAAGCGGCTCTCGGTCTTTGTCGGTGTCCATCAATCGTACCAATTCCGACGATGCCATATCATTCGACTACTTCGAGCTCGCTGGAGCGTCTTAAGTGGTGCCCGAGCCAACAAGCGTCGCGCGCATGGCCGTTGGCCTCGCGGGTCTTGGTGTGATCGCTCGCCGTCGTCGACTGTCCTGATTAACACTGTCCCACGATGTGCACGAAGGGCCAGCCACTCCGCTGGCCCTTCGTCGTTTCAACCCATATCGGTGCGTGAAAGGAAGTCGATCACGCGATCCGCATATGTCCTATCGAACAGCCCACTCCGCGGTCAGCATGATCGTGTCCCAGGCCATGCGCAGCTCACCGCGTTGCGCACCCGGCGCCGTCGACGGAATCAGCCAGATCGAGAAGCTTTCGACCGGCGAGGTGAGCGCGCGCGACATCAGGTCGATGCGGGCGGCGTCCTTCTTGGCGTCGTATGGGGTTGGATTGATCGAAGCAGCACCGGTGGTTTCCACCTGCAGAATGAGCGTCCAACCCGATTTCGTGGGAAGCAGCTGGGCGATGTAGCGGCCCTTGGAGACTGCCTTGTTGCCGATCGTGAGATCCACGTCGGTCGTGAAAATCGTCGCGCCGTTCGCGCCCATGCGCCACACGGTGCCCAATGGAACGAGGCTGTCGCTGTTGATGTGTCGACCGCGGAGGTGTGGTTGTCCGTAGTCGATTCGCAGGAGTGCAGGCTTGCCGGCGGCGCGCTGGGCTGCCGTGTCAACGAGCGTCAATGACACTTCGCTCGTGGCGCGGGTGCTTGGGGCAGCGCGCATGGCGCCTGACTGAGCCAGCAGGGGTGCGGAAAGGAGCGCGGAGATGGCGAGGGCGGGGAGCAGGATGCGCATGAGGGGGTGGGGTCGTGGGGTGGGTGCGGCGGTCGGGATTATTTGACTGTCTGACAACCAACTGTGAGATAGCGAAATGTGGCACTGGGAACGAGCTTCTCGTTGTAACTGCCAGTGATCCTGCGACCGACGCAGCTTTTTGTTACCCGGATCGGAGCAACTATGGCGCGCGTACTTGTGATCGGCGGCACCCAGCTCATCGGACGTGCGCTCGTGGAACAGCTGCTGGCTCGCGGCGACACGGTAGTGCTCATGCACCGCGGTGAAACCACGCCGTTCGGTGACCGCGTCGAGGCCATCCGCTGCGACCGCAACGATGTGGTAGCGGTGCAATCGGCGCTGGCGGGCCAACGCTTCGATGTGGTCTACGATAACGTCTACGACTGGCAGCGCGGCACTACACCCGATCAGGTGCTCGCCGCGGCCCGCGCGACGGCGTCAGGGCTCACGCGCTACGTGTTCACGTCGAGTGTGGCCGTGTATCCGACGGGCGGCCCCTACACCGAAAATGCGGCGCTCGTACCTGAGGACCACGCGGACGTGTACGGGGCTCAAAAAGCCAATACGGAGCGTGCTCTGTTCGCCCTGTGCAAGCGCGAAGGGGTGCCGGTGTGCACGCTGCGCCCCGCCTTCATTTACGGACCACACAACGCCTTCGATCGTGAGACGTTCTTTTTCGATCGCCTGCGGGATGGGCGCCCGATCATCATTCCGGGAGACGGGCAGGCCACGATGCAGTGGGTTTCGGCGCACGATGTGGCGCGCGCGGCGATTCTCGCGGCCACGCAGGACGTGGCGATCGGACACGCCTACAACCTTGGCAACTTTCCGCCAATTACGCAGCTCGACTTCGTCCACCTGCTCGCACGGGCCGCGGGGTGCGACGTGGAAGTGGTCCACGTGCCGCGCGCGCGCATTGCTCGGCACGGAGGCAGCCTGATGCAGCCGCCCAACTACTTCGGCGTGTATCTGGACATTCCTGCGATAACCGCCGACTCCACGCGCGTCACCGACGAGCTCGGCCTTACTTTGACATCGCTCGAAGACGGTATGTCCGAGACCTATGCGTGGTATGCCGCGCAGCTCCGTGTGACGCGCGACTACGCGTGGGAAGAGGCGTTGTTGCTGGACCCGTCCGGCGACTAAAAAAAGCGGTGCTGTGCTCGGAGGTGTGGGACGACCGAAACTCGGCCGCTACGCTGACGTAGAGTGATAACGAAGTGATATCACTTCAATACCACTTTCCTCCACGAGGATTCCGATGCTCCGCGAAATCGATGCCCGTCCCACACCGGGTATTCCTATCGCTCTTCTGCTGGACGCTGCCGTCATTGGCGGCGGTTTCTTGGTGATCATGGGCGCCCGCCTGGGCAATGGCGCACTGGCGGCGGGAGGCGGACTGCTTGCGTCCCTCTCGCTCCTTTCGCTCTCAGGTTTGTTCGCCGTGTCGCCCAACGAAGCGAAGGTGCTAACGCTCTTTGGCAACTACAAAGGGACAGCGAAGGCCCCCGGGCTGTGGTTCATAAACCCTTTTATGAGCAAGAAAAACCGTCTATCGGTGCGATCGTGGTCTGGAAGGTGATCGGCACGGCCGAAGCGGTGTTCGAGGTGAACGACTACGTGCAGTACGTGACGATGCAAAGTGAGTCGGCGCTGCGCGCGTTCGCGTCGTCGTATCCGTATGATCATCATGGCTCGAGCGACATCTCCCTCAGGCACTCTCTACAGCTGATCAGCATGCGCTGAACATCCGCTGCCGACCACGTATTCGAATCATGACTGAACGGAAATCCTTCCTGCTGCGCATGGACCGCGAGTTGC
Organism: Gemmatimonadaceae bacterium; assembly: GCA_043753735.1. GTDB lineage: Bacteria > Gemmatimonadota > Gemmatimonadetes > Gemmatimonadales > Gemmatimonadaceae > Gemmatimonas. The sequence continues at coordinate 107 of JAYUWD010000108.1, read as the reverse complement.
TTGATGCGGTTCAGCGCTGGGCGAACGACGACCTGCGCAGTGTGAATGGTCACATCGAATTTCTGTTGCGGCGCGTGTTCATTGGTGAAGGGCGCGCGCCAAAACAA
>JAYUWD010000107.1:0-6702 GCA_043753735.1 Gemmatimonadaceae bacterium | reverse complement strand
TCCGACTGCCGGCAGGCGATGTGTCAGGCGCTGCCGCCTCTTCCGAGGGTTCGTCCGGTGGATACGTCATCTCAGTCTGTCAGCTTAACGTGTGCTTGGCACTTTGAGACGACCGGCGATGATGTCGGCGGTGAGGGAGTCGAGCCTAGCGCGCACGTTGTCGGGGATGAGCGCCTTGTTGTTGACGTCATAAACGTAGCCGACCCCCTTTTCGGCGAGCCCAAACTGCTGCACGCCCCCCTTGAAACGCTTCTCTTTCACTGCCTTCACCGCCTGAAAGACGGATTCGTCAATCCGTTTCACCATGCTCGTGAGCACGAATCCAGGTGCTTCGTTGAACTGGTCCGCGTCGACACCAATGCCAAGCTTGCCCGCCGAACGCGCGGCTTCGAAGACACCCAGTCCTGTGCTGCCAGCCGCGTGAAAAATGACGTTCACACCCTGATTGTACTGACTGAGCGCCAGCTCCTTGCCACGACCGGGATTCCGAAACGCCTCGGGCGTAACGCCGGCGTACTGTGCGATCACTTCACAATCGCGGCAGACGTGCTTGACCCCGGCGCGATAACCGGCCTCGAATTTGTGAATGAGGGCGATGTCCATTCCACCGACAAAGCCCACCTTCTTACTCTTTCCCACCATCGCGGCGAGCGCACCCACTAAAAAAGAGCCTTCTTCTTCGCGAAATTTGAGCGCGACGAGATTGGTCGGCATCGGCAGTGGATTGCCCACGCTGTCCGTTGGTACGGCGTAATCGACGTCGGCAAATGCGACGTTCGGGTATTCCTTTGCCAGAGGCGTGATGTCGTCGGTGAATATGAACCCGACTCCGATCACGAGGTCCAAGCCTTCCGATGCGAGCAGCCGCAACCCCGCTTCCCGATCCGAGCCTTCACCCGGTTCGATGAAGCGCACACGCGCACCGAGTTCCCGGGCAGCGCGTTCGCCGCCAAGAAAGGCACCATCGTTGAACGACTTGTCACCGCGTCCGCCGACGTCGAACACAATGCCGACGTCGAGACCTTCGGAGGTATCAGCTACGGTCGCCCCAGAGGGGTGAACCGCGAGCAGCGCGATGTGGGCGAGGAGAAGCGCCCCAATGAGGTAAAGGGTACGGCGCATGAACCAGAAGGTTCGCCGCCAACACTCCCGTTCGGAAGTGCAAATACAGTCTGCGGTGAACTGATTCCCGATTCCCGATTCCCCCACCCCTATCGCGTAGCGGGCACCACCTTCCACAGCCCGTTCAACATATCCGCTGCATACACCCCGGTCGGCGTCCAATACACGCCCCAGATGTACTGCACCCCGCCGGCGGTCGTGAATCGCGCCTTTTCGCGTCCGGATGCGCCAAGGTCGCACCGGCCGTCACTGGTTCGCACGGAGCAGACGCCGAGGTCACCGCGCACATCGATTACGCGCACACCGCCGTTGTAGTAGGCGGCGTAGAGAAGGCCATTCGCTTCGTCCACTGAAAAGTTGTGCGTACCGGCGCCGGGCACCGAGAACACAGCAACCTCCTTGGCCGAGCCCAACACGCCGATATCGACGACATGCACATCACCGATCGACGAAGAACCGATCACGCCGGGCCCTTCTTCCCCGACAAAGAGATACTGCTTGTTGCCGGTGACCTGATCCTGATACCACCAGATGTTGTGCACCTTGCCGCCCACGGTGGACACGGTACCGATACGGCGAGGCGCAGCCGGCGAACCGCCCTGCACACCGATGTCCCAAATCCCCACACCGTTGTTCCACTCGGCTGTAAACAGCGTCCCGTCGCGAACAAACACGTCATGCACATAGGGCGCGCCAAGCTGCACTGACGACACAGTCTTGGGTGCCGACGGATCGGTGAGATCAAGGGTCACAAGCCGTGCTGGCACGTTGTTGACCGGATCGATAGCGCAGAACGCGTAGAGCACGCCATTCACCCGCGCGACTTCAGCGGTGTGCACGCCGTACTGCAACTCGCCACCCGTCGTGCGCGTGATGAGCCTCGGCTTGGTGGGCGTATCGAGCGCATAGATCGCCAGTCCGCCATTGGGATTCGACTCGATCGCAACGACGAGCAGCGTCCCGTCGTCCGAAACTTGCACATCGCCGGTGGTGCCGGCGTTTGCGACGATGACCGAGTCGACAAGCTGTGGCACCGCAGCAGACACGTCCCAGATCTTGATCGCGTTGCCGCGTACGGCGCCGCGTGCTCCCCACGTGGAGGTGTATGCGGTCGTCCCGCGCACCCACACTTCGGATGTGTAGCGTTCGTTGACTACGCCAAGTCCGAGCGAGGCAAGCGTCGCCGGCGTGGCAGGCGTTGGCAGTACAGGTTTGGGGGTGGGAGTCGGTAGAACTGGAGTTGGAATCACCGCTGTCGGTGTACCGCGATCGCCACCGCATGCGGCAATGGATACGCTGCAGAGCAGTGCGGCGATTGCTACGTACGACAGGGGAGGGCAGCGGCGCTCCGACGGCGTTTGCATTGCGGTAGGTAGTGAGTAGTGGGTGGTGCGGAGTGGGTTTGCGTTCTGCGTTTGGGACGTCTGCGAAGGTCGTGGAGCAGCTGCTTCGATTCAGTGCCTCATCGCGTGCATCGACGAATGCGACGTGCGTTCTTCCGCGAGTACACCGTAACGCCCCATGCGGTGCCGCATCGTGCCAACGTGGAGCTGTGCACCGATGTTGAGCGAATACTGCGTGGCGTTACCATAAAACTCGGCGGGTTCGAATACAGTGGGATGGCGGCGCGCGGCTGCGTGCGCTCGCGCGATTTCGATGAATGGCGACAGGCGCGATGTCATCAGGCGCGGGAGCGGGAGTGATGGAGCCTCAAGATGAACCGTCGCGATCTGCCACCGCGTCACACCCACGATCTGAAAGTCGATGTGCCCTGCGGCCGTGCGGAATGGATCGAGAAGCCGTTCGTTTTCGGGGCGTTCGGTGCGCTCGGTGCGAAGTGCAAGCTGCCAGCCCCGATGTTCGACTGCGCCTTCAGCGAGCAAACTCTCAAAACGAAACACACCCACGCCATCAAGCGATTCATCGGTGCGCGCGAACTCGACGAGCAATGTCCTCGATGCGCCCTGTGCATTGGCGCGTTCAATCCGCAGCGAACTGCTCTGCTGCACGTGGTCGAACGCGCCCCCCTGCACGATGCCGGGCGATTTCACAAAGGCGCGGCTTGTTTGCAACTCCACACCAGCCAACGGACGAACGGTCAGGCGCGTCGAATGCGAATCTCCAAATCGTGACCAACGCGGACCGGCGAATGGCGCATATGGCTCGTCGCCATTGAACACACCATGTTCGAGTGCAATGCCGCGTGTCGCCGTACCCGCGCCGAGCGTCACGATTGCCTGCACCCGCTCGATGATCTGCGCATGATGATGGTTGACCGGATATAGCACGAACGGACGCATCATCGGGTCGTCGGTGCCGTAGGGAGTGAACCCTTTTCCACCGGCGAGTGAAACGCGTACCGCACGTAACGCCGGTGTTGTGTACGACAGCATGGCTTCGTGCACAAACGTGTGGGGATGACGACGGTCGACGTACCCCTCGCCATACATCCCGGCATTCAGCTCGCCGCGCTGCAGTGTGTACCCCTCGAAGTTGAGCGTTGTGAGCAATTGCAGGTTGCCACGCACGTCAGCGTATCGCAGATCGCCCATCAAATTTGGCTGGGTGAAATAGCCTTCGGTGATCTTCCGGCCCAGGTGCGCTGGAGTTGCGCGTGTCACCACGCCCACCGCACCAAATCCGAGCACACCACTCACACCTCGCTGTTTCTTCGCCGCGGTATCCACCAGCACAGCACGCGCGCCGGAGGCTTCCTGCCCCTCGGCGCGCGCGATGCCAATCAGCGATGCAACTGTGAGACACGCGGTGGCGAGTCGCACTGGTTTTGCCCGTTACTTCAACGGCTTGTATCGATAGGCCGCAATGTTGGCGCCGGTGGCCTTGATGGTGACCGACTTCTTCTCACCCTTCTTGAGCGTCGGCACTGTTTCCGTTCCAGACGCTACAACGGCACCCGCTACATCAAGGAACTCGACGGTCACGGCGTACGGACCGCCGGTCGCGGTGACCTGTTCCAGCCCGAGCGTCAGCGAGGCATTCTGCGCGTTGTGTTGGAAGCCTTGGATCTGAACCTTCACCGGAAGCGCTTCGGCCTTGGTCTGATATTTCACCAGGGAGTCAGTCCACGCCTTCCTTTCTGCCGGCAACTTCGTGGCCTTCGCCAACCCTTGCGCCGAGTAGGCATAAAACATCCAGGCGTCGAAGTTGTTCGGGTCGATCGCAGCAAGTGCGGTGGTCGGCTCGAGCATCTTGGTGAACTGATCCTTGCCGTAGTACGCACTGGCAAGATTGTTCAGCGCATCGCGCGAGTTGGGGTTTTTCTTGGTTGCCGCCTCGAAGAACTTGATTGCGTCGTCGGCCTTGTTGACGCGCGCGGCGATCACGCCAGCCATCGTCAGCGTGAAGTCGTTGTACTTGGAAGGCTGGGCCAACACGTCTGCGTACGCCGCCGTGCCGTCACCCTCGCCCGCCAACTTCACAGCATCGGCCCACGAGTTCATGACGTTGCCAGCTTCGAGTCCATCCGGAGACGTCGTGAAGATCGTCTTCAAATTCGCCGAAGCTTCCTTCGCCATCGCCTTCTGCTCGTCCCCTTTCAATCCCTGCGCCGTCTCGAGCTGGCTCATCGCGAGATAGTACAAGCTGCTGCTCTTGAGCTCGCGGTAGGTGGTGTCTGTGCCCGCCGTGGCGATCACTGCCTTCCAATGACCCATTGCCGCCGCGGTTTCCTTTTTTGCATTGGCGACGTTGGCCAAGACATAGTGCGGGTACGGGCTTTCGCGGCTCAGCGTCAGCGAGCGAATCGCATAGTAGCTCGCCGAGTCGAGCTGGTTGGCGTTCGAGGCGTCAAGGGCGCGGCGGGTGAGCGCAAGCCAGGCATCGTTCTGGCGAAGCTGCGTCACTTCGTTGGCGCACGTTGGGAGCGCGGCCACAATCCGGTTGAACGACGAGTCGAGATGGGCGACCAGGTCGTACGGCTGCTCGGGCGATGTCACCAGGCCGATCGCGCCACGGGTGGGCATGACCCCGATGCCCGGCTCCAAGGCCCAAAGCGACAGCGTCTGCGAAAGCATGTAGTTGTAGCCGCCCAGGTTCTTGGCAAAGCGCTCGGGCTTGGTGTCGAGCTCTTTCATCATTTCGGAGAGCGCTTTTTTTCGCACTTCCGGTGTCGCAGCGCTGCGCGCGCGCTGGTAGCTGAGCGACAGGATGGCCAGTTCTTTCGGGCTATTTGGATCGATGTTGCAGGTAGCTGCTACGCCGCCAGGTTGGGCGGAGGCCGTGGCCGGAACGACCGAGGTAGCAACCAGTGCAACCGCACCGGCAAGGGACGCCAGACGCATGACGACAACTCCTAAGCGGGGAAAAAACTGTGCGCCTGCCGAGTTTATGGCTGGCATGGGCGCTGTGTGGTCGATTACTTGAAAAGTACATGACCGAACGCATTCGCACCCGATTTCTCGTGGTCGGCAGCGGTGTCGCTGGATTACACACCGCATGGCGCGCATCGGCCCACGGCGACGTGACGGTGCTCACCAAGCGATCCCTGTTTGACTCTGCTACTTCTTACGCGCAGGGGGGCATCGCTGCCGCGCTGGGCGCTGGTGATTCGCCCGAACTCCACCGGCGTGACACGCTCGCTGCGGGCGCCGCGCTGTGCGATGCCGAAGCGGTGCAGGTGCTTGTCGAAGAGGGACCGGCGCGCGTGAGGGAGCTGCAGGCGGCTGGGGCACGGTTCGATCTCGATCCCGACGGCGACTTCAAGCTGGGAAAGGAAGCAGCCCATTCCCGCCACCGCATCGTCCACGCGCACGGGGATCAGACCGGCGCGGAGGTGGCGCGGACGTTGATAGCCAAGGTTCGCGAAAGCCCGAACATCCGGGTGGTCGAGTTGGCTCGCGTGCTCGACTTCCTGATGGTCGATGACGGCGACGGAGTGCCGCAGTGCGCCGGCGTTCGCGCCAGCATTGCCGGTCGCCCCGTCGAAATCGTCGCTGACGCCACGGTGCTGGCGACCGGGGGCTGCGGGCAGATCTATCGCTACACGACCAACCCGCAGGTCGCGACCGGCGACGGGTTTGCGATCGCCCATCGCGCTGGTGCTCGCCTCGCGGACATGGAGTTCGTACAATTCCATCCAACCGCGCTGGACACGGCGGAGAACCCGCTGGCGCTGATCTCGGAAGCCGTGCGCGGCGAAGGGGCCATTCTGCTGAACGGGCGCGGACAGCGGTTCATGCCCAAGCGCCATCGGTTGGCCGAACTGGCGCCGCGTGATGTGGTCGCGCGGGAGATTTTCCGTGAACAGCAGGCGCACGGGACCGTGTTTTTGGATGCGACCAAGCTGGGTCCGCAGTTTGCCGTGCGCTTTCCGGGCATCTTTGCGATCTGTCGCGCCCGCGGCATCGACCCGTCGCAGGAGCCGATTCCCGTCACACCGGCCGCCCACTACATGATGGGTGGAGTAGTCACCGATCTCGCCGGTCGATCGAGTCTGCCGCGTCTATACGCCGTGGGCGAAGTGGCGCGAACCGGCGTGCATGGTGCCAATCGACTTGCGTCCAATTCGTTGCTGGAAGGGTTGGTGTTTGCGGAGCGTGTCGCGCGCGACCTCATGCAGAC
>JAYUWD010000106.1:0-2156 GCA_043753735.1 Gemmatimonadaceae bacterium | reverse complement strand
GGCGGCACAGTCGCAGGCGCCCACGCACCCACTCGATGGGCTTTCGGCAAAGGAACACTGGGATGTCTATGACGCACTGATCGCGTCGGGCAAAACGGACAGCACCACGCGGTACCTCTATGAAGGCTTGCACGAGCCACCGAAGGCCGAAGTGCTGGCGTGGAAAACCGGCCAGCTATTCCGTCGTGAAGCCATCGTGCATCTCGTGCAGCAACGCCGAGGCTACGAGGCAATCGTCGATATCGCGTCCAAGAAAGTGCTTTCGTGGACTGAGGTGCCCGGTCGCCAGTACATGACCAGCCGACAGGAATCCGATCAGGCGGAGGAGCTGGTGATGAAAGACTCGCGCGTGAAGGCGGCAATTGCGAAGCGTGGCATCACCGACCTTACGCACGTCGGATGCGGCCCGGCCAATCACGGCTACTACGATCTGCCTGAAGAGCGCGGTCATCGGGTTGTGCACGTTCAGTGCGGCGACGATCGTCGTCGTTTTTCCGGCTACGGCGCAGCGATCAATGGCCTCGTGATCGTGGTCGATCTCACCGACAACAAGATTCTTCGCGTCGTGGACACCGGTGTGCAAGGTTCAAAGGAGCCGTACGGCGACCATGATGTCGAAGCGATCGGCCCGACGCGCGAAACGCGCAATCCGGTGTCCATGGTGCAACCGATGGGACCATCGTTTACCGTGAACGGTCAAGAGATCAGTTGGCAAAACTGGAAGTTTCAGTATCGTGTCGATCCGCGACGCGGGATCGTGCTCTCGCAGGTGCGCTACACGGATGGTGGCAAGGATCGTTCGATCATGTACCAAGGTTCGTTGTCCGAGCTCTTTGTACCGTACATGGATCCGACCGATCCATGGAATTACCAAGGCTACTTTGACCTTGGCACGTATCCATCGTCGTTTGGCGGGATTGCCAGCTCGCTGGTTCCGGGCGTCGAATGTCCAAGCTACGGTGTGTACTTCAACTCGATCGTTGTCACGGACAAGGGTCGTCCACGTGAACGTGCGCGTACGTCATGCATCTTCGAGCGCAGCGCAGGCGATGTGGCGTGGCGTCACACACGCGACGGTGGGCTGAACAACGAAACACGCGTGAAGCGCGATCTCGTGCTACGGATGTACATGAACGCGGGCAACTACGACTATCTGTTCGACTGGGTCTTCCAGCAAGATGGCACGCTCAGGGTGAATCTGGGCGCGACGGGAATGGATCAGGTCAAGGGCGCACTCGGGACGGCGAGCGACGAAGCGTACGGTCGACTCATTGCACCGAAATTGGTCGGCGTGAACCACAGTCACTTCTTTTCGTTCCGCCTCGACATGGATGTCGATGGCTCGTCCAATTCATTGCTGGTCGACAAGCTGCAGACGCAGAAGTTGCCGGCCGACAATCCCCGCCGGAGCCTCTGGAGCGTCGTCACCACGGAAGCCAAGACCGAAGCGGATGCGCAGCGCATGTCGTCGATGAATGCGCCGGAGATCTGGCGCATCGTCAATCCGAATGTGAAGAGCGCGTACAGCGGATCTGTCGGCTACGAGATCGAAGCCATGGGCGCGATGTCTTTGCTCACGCCGGACGACTACATGCAGCGCCGCGCGGGATTCACCAACCACACACTCTGGGTGACGCCGTACAAGGCTGATGAACTATACGCCGCTGGCGATTACCCCACAGTCAGCACGGCGGGGGCGGGGCTACCGGCGTGGACGGCCTCAAACCGCGCGGTGGCCAATACCGACGTGGTCGCCTGGCTCACGATGGGCTTTCACCACGTGCCGAGGCCGGAAGATTGGCCGGTGATGCCCGTGGCATGGCACAGCTTCGAGATTCGCCCGGTGGGATTTTTCAAACGAAATCCGGCGATCGACCTTCCTCCACAGCCATAACGTTGGCGTTACAATTGCCTTTCGCGATCGCGGGGCCGGATCGCGAAAGGTCCTGTACCCATTCCATCCGGACCCACCCGTGCTCGTCACCATCGCCGCACTGCTCCAAGTCGGCACACCACCCGTTCCGCAGCCACAGCGTATCGTCAATGATCCCGGTGTCTTTGCGGTCGGACAACGCGTTACACCAGCTGGCGTGCAGAGCGTGTTCAACGGACGCGTGGCCGGTGTGCGCTTTGGCGTTGACGCTGGCGACGTATGG
>JAYUWD010000105.1:0-6719 GCA_043753735.1 Gemmatimonadaceae bacterium | reverse complement strand
TGGTCGGCGGACACAATACGCGCATCCAGCTCCTTGATACGCGCCGTGATCCCAACCTTGGCCGCATCAGCCGTCTCCCGATCAGACAGTTCTCGCGTTAGCTCTTGCCGCTTTCCCTCAAGCGATTCAAGCTGGTTGCGCAGCTCCTTTCGCGAATTCCTTGCCGCCGTATACACGTCGGCAGCGCTCGCATTTCTGGTGATTTCGGAGACTGCTGTAGCCGCTCGCGCGGGCCCTGGTTGCTGCATGCGAAAATCCGGACGAAGTGGCGACGATGGTCGCCATGAAAAAGGCAACGTTGTTGACTGTACGTGGTGACCGTCGGTCACGTTTCATGCACCGCAGCTCCCTCGTGTCGTAGCTGGGAGGGATGAAGAGCTTGCAGACTCTTTTGCGACGCGTGTGTGCGGGCCAAGGGTATGTTCGCCCACCGGTCGCAATTCCGCCACGCAGACCCAAATGCTTCGCTTGGCATCATGACACTGACTCCGTGCACTTGTCGTTGCGAGTAGGTTGTCCAACTCCACCCCTCCAACGAGCGCTTCTTGGGTCCTTGGTCCGCCACTCTGACATCGGTTGCCGCAGTATCGGCGTTACCGCTTTTTGTGTCGCTGCTGCTGGCGAAGCAGGAAACGTTGCTGCGGCGAGTCCTCCCCCAGATGACCGCCTTTGGTGCAGGCGCGGTCTTTGGCGCCGCAGTCGGCCACCTGATCCCCGAGGCACTCGCGTCAGGCCAGTCTGGGCGGTCTGTAACTATCGGCGTAGTTGCCGGCTTTTGGTTGTTCTGGCTGATCGAACGTTTGCTCGCCGGCCACGACCATGCGCACGCTCACGGTATTGCTTTAGGCGCTCCATCGGCACACAACAGCGACAGCAGCGAGGCTGAATGCATTCATCTTCAGCCAACTCCCGAGCATTCCGCTGCGGTCGCCAAGTCCCGAGCCCTGGTCCCGATGACTTTTTTGGGCGACGCAGCCCACAACCTTGTTGACGGTGTGCTCATCGCGGCAGGATTTCTGACCAACTCCTCGGTTGGGATGCTGACGCTGATCGCAGTCAGTCTACATGAGCTGCCGCGCGAACTTGGCACCTTCAGCCTTTTCGTGCATGGCGGCATCCGTCCCATGCGTGCGGTGGGCTACAATCTGCTCACGGGAATACTCGCCATGGTCGGCGCGACAATCACCTTGGTGATCGGAACACGGGTCGCCGATTTCGTGATGTACCTGCTTCCCGTGGCGGCGGGGACCTACCTGTACATCGCTCAGGTGGTGGGGCGCGCTTCGCTTCATGACCGGCACAAGGAGCCGGCCCATTGGTGGAGGCTGGGGTGGGCGGCTTTGGGCGCGGGCCTGATGATCGTGGTCAGGGGATAGCTGCGGTCTCCACCCCCCGGACCCCTTGCCTCTCCCCCCCGCCACTGTCATCCTTCCATGCTTCGCTCGTCATCCGTGCTCTTTGCGGCCGAGCATCCCCTTATGGACGCGCTTCCGTCGGCAATGGCAGCGCACGCTGGAGAGCATATGGCAAAACAAGGCATTCATCCGCCGTACCACCCGGTCGTTTTCAAGGATTCGTCCACCGGCACCACGGTGATCACGCGTTCGACGATGACGAGTGAGCAGACCATCAAGATGGATGACGGGAACGAATACCCCCTCATCCTCCTCGAAATCACGAGCGATTCGCATCCGTTCTACACGGGCACGCAGCGCCTGATCGACACGCAGGGTCGCGTCGACAAGTTCAGGAAGCGCTACAACCGTTAAGACGGGTGGCTACTCGCCTGGTGGTGCCGTTCCGGTCAACACGCCGGTGATGGCGAGTACCACGACAGCGAGCGCAAGCTCAGTGCATACAGTAGTCCACGACGGCGCGTGCTCTTTGAGTATGCGCCGTCGGTGTTTGTAGCCTAATGCCAGCATTACGAATATCAGCGCGAGTTTGGCACCGAGCAGCAGACCGTAATCGCTCGGCATTGCAACCGAGAATAAGACGGGAGCTCCCGCTCCCTCGTCAAACGGCGCGAGTTGCAGCCGACGCCACCCGGCCAGCACGCCGCTGAACAAGACCATTGGCGCGGCTATCGTCGCCACACGGCTGAATGACTCCCATGACTGATGCAGGCGGGAGGACGCCGAAAGCCATTGCATCCACGCGACCAGCGCCAGCGCGCCCAGCCAAGCGCCTGCGGAAAGCACGTGCAACGTGTCGACGACTCGTGCGAGCGCGGGAAAGGCCTCGTCAGCCGCGGCGTGGCCAAGACCACCCAGTGCAACTGCAACTGCGAGTGCCGCAACGATGCGAATCACACGGGGCAGCCGCATGAGCGTCACGCTGGCGCCAACAAATCCGGCGATGATCAACATCGACCAGCCGCGTCCCCACGTTGTCGAGAGCAACATGGTCAGCGACGACATGGACGCTTCGAGTTCCATCTCGCGCCCTTGCAACAGCAGCAGTCCCGTTGTCGCGATCAACAGGAGCGCCCAGCCACTCAGTACAATGGGACGAAGCTGGTCGCGCGGGCTGTAACCCTTCACCGCCGACGCGGTAGCGCCAAACGAAAGCGATGCATCACCAACCACAATCATTGCGCCGAGATACAGCAACAGTCGCGTGATTGCGGTCGATGTCATGCGCGTGGTCCGCTACTTGGCAGCGCCGATCTTGAAACCAAAGGTGCCTTTCACGACATGGCCATCCTTGGACATCGCCTTCCATGTCACCTTGTAGGCGCCGCTTGCCAATTGTGTGGGTATCAGTGCCACGAGCGGTGCATCCTTGGTCGCTGCGTGCGTTACCGCGGCGGTCGCAATCGCGGCACCCGCAGCAGTCGTCAACGTAATTTTCGTTGCCGGAACTTCAGCCGGTTCGGAAAGCCAAAGCCGCACCGCATCCGGGGACTTGGCTAGCACCGCGCCAGCCGTGGGCGACGTCTTGAGCACCTTGAGGTGACGGCGTGCGTGGGCGAGCATCGCGTTGCTTGGCGCCGCAGTGAGTACAACCGCCGCGACAGCCGTAACCGCGAACAGCACAAATCGGGCGCGCGTCAAGAGTCGAAGATTCATCGGGAGTTCCAGGGGTGACGTAGCGTCGAAAGACAAAAAATACTACGCGGATCAGAATACGCTTTTGTTACCCGCCTCGAAGGCGCCTGCTCCACTTGCGTTGGCAATTTCGCACGGCCCGCAGCATCGTGCGACAAGCCCTGCGATGATCGTCGCACTCTTCGCGCTCCGGCTCTCGCCTGCCATCATTGCGAAAAACCACGAGCTGCTAAATGGGAACCATGTGAAGAACGCTGCGCCAGCATCCAGCGCGACAACAGCTCACCAACTGCGTAGCCGAGCAGTGCGGCAACGACCGTGTCACTGAGAAAGTGGGCGCGAGCGAGCACGCGTGTCAGTGCGCAACCCGCGGCAAGCAAGTACCACAACCCCCACGCGCGCGGGAAAAGTCGCGCCATCGCTGTCGCGCCGGCAAACGCCACCAACACGTGACTGCTCGGCATCCCCATCCCGCCATTCGTGAAGGGGTGATCGCTGAAAGCGCGGAATGCATATCCGAACGTCTCGGCGTCCGGGCGGAGTCGACGGAATACAAGTTTGAGCACTTCGGCGACCGCGCCGCCAACCGTTGGTGCCAACATGATGAGCCCCCCGCGCCAACCCCAGCCGCGCTCAGGTCGGTCGTGCGTCCAGAATCCCAACGCGATGATGAGCCATGTCGGCAGATAGCCGAAGGAGCGAAGCAGGCGACCCCAGTCGCGTTCGTACACCCTTTGATCGCGCAGGCTACTCCATGCGCTCCGATCGAGGAGGTGCGCCGCGACCACGAGTGCGAGCGCGATGGCTAGCGGGGCGATCCAGGAGCCGCGACGCGGTGTTGCGGGCATTCGCACATCGGAGGCTGAGTGAGGTTCAGATGCACGACGTGGCCTCGACAACAATGGGAAATCAATCGTCGCGCGGCCCTGCACGCCACCGTTGAGTGCGGGCATATTTGACGGATGGAACGGACAACCAATCGGTGGGCTTCGATTTCGTGCGTGCTGCTCGCGGTGGCTGTCGCGGTTGGTGGCTGTAGCTTTGACAGCGGGGTTCATGGCGTGGCTGTGACACCGCCACGCGACGTGCCAGCGTTTGCGTTTACACGCACTGACGGTTCTGTGTATCGCACGGGGGTTGAGGCGGATCGGCCGATGGTACTCTTCTTCGGCTACACGCACTGCCCCGATGTCTGCCCTACTACGCTGATGGACTGGAAGCGAGTGAAGCAGGAACTCGGCAAGGATGCGTCACGCGTGCGTTTCGTTTTCGTGACCGTCGATCCCGAACGCGATACGCGCGAAGTGGTTGACGAGTATGCAAAACAGTTTGATCCCTCGTTTGTCGGCCTGTCAGGTGATTCGGCCACGACAGCAGGCATCCAGGAAGCGTTCGGTGTCGCGGCGGTACGAGAATCGTCGACAAGCGCGGCGGGGTATCTGATGAGTCATTCGTCGCAAGTGTTTCTCGTGGATCCTCGCGGCCGGTTGGTCGTGCTGTACGCCTTTGGCACAGGGTGGGACGCCCTGCTTGCCGATCTCAAGCAACTTCTTTAATGACTCGCTTCTCGGCTGCATCGCTTCGCCCTGTGCGCGCCGCGGTCGTTCTTGCAGTTGCGTTGGCTGCGTGCAGTGGAGGCTACGACGTGAAAAAAGACGGCCCGCTGCGCGTGAAGGACGCGTGGGTGCGTGCAACCAATGTGACCAGCACCGCGGCTTTGTACCTCACGCTCGAGAATCGGGATACGGTGGCCGTGATGATCGTTGGGGCCGGAACGCAGTTCGCAAGCGCCGCCGAATTTCACGAAACCATGCTGGTGCAAGGCACGTCGCGCATGAACAGGCTCGATTCGCTCCCGATCGCGCGTGGTGCCACGTTGACGATGAAGCCGGGCGGCATTCACATCATGCTCATCGATCTGAATGCCTCGATAGCGGCCGGTGACAGTGTGGCGCTCGTGATGCGTCTTGCCGACGGTCGGACGACGAGCGTGAAAGCAATCGCACGTGATAAATAGGCAGACGGAACGCATGCGTCGATTATTGTTGTTGGCTGCGGTGATTGTCTGCTCGGGCACGATGGCGTGGCTGACGTGGCCGCATCCAGATGTCGAGATCAGGGTTGATCGTGGCGGCGTCGCTACTATCGTCAATCGTTTCGGACGTCCGTCACTGCTGGGTGACACGGTCTTTGTGGGCGGCCGCGGCGCGCGGCGCACGGTGCGAGTCGTCAATCACGATACCACGACGCATCGTCTGGCGATGTTCAGCGCTGCCGCTGGTGACCGGCGCGACTACACCGTGCCCATTGGCGTATATGGCGGCTATTGCTCCGCGCATCCGACTTCCAAACACCTGACCTTTGTCGTGCGATGATCCGGATGATGCCTGATCGACAGCTGCGCTCGATGAGCGAGGTGCTTGAAGAGGAACTCGTCGCGCTTCAGGCTGCGGGGCTGCGTCGTACGCTGCGCGCCGTACAGCAGCGCCGTGCGGGAACGGTGCTCTTCCAGGGGGAACGCGTCGCCGATTTTGCGTCCAACGATTATCTCGGACTCGCAGCGGATCCGCGCGTCGCGCGCGCTGCGTCGGCGGTCTTGCAGGCCGAAGGGACGGGCGCAGGCGCCGCACGACTGATCTCAGGGAATCATCCCGTTCACGAAACGCTCGAACGCGAACTCGCGCGCTTCAAACAGTGCGACACCGCGTTGCTTTTCCCGTCCGGCTACATGGTGAACGTCGGCGTCATCCCCGCGCTCGTCGGCGCGGAAGATGTCATCTACTCGGACGCGCTGAATCATGCATCACTCATTGATGGGTGCCGACTCTCGAAGGCGACGCTGCGTGTATTTCCGCATGGCGACGTCGATGCGTTGCGTCTGCTTCTCGAAGCGGATCGCTCGCACTTTCGCCGTGCCCTCATCGTGGTCGAAGGGATTTTCTCGATGGACGGCGACCTCTTCCCCCTCGACGCGTTGGTCCCCTTGGCTCGCGAGTTTGGCGCGTGGACGTATGTCGATGACGCGCACGGCAGCGGTGTGCTTGGCGAGACCGGACGCGGCACGCTCGAACATTTCGGCGTCGCCGGTCAAGTGGATGTGGTAGTCGGAACACTGGGCAAAGCGCTTGGCACATCTGGCGCGTTTGTGGCCGGCTCGCGCGCGTTGATCGAGTATGTGACCAGTTGCGCGCGTTCGTTCATTTTCACGACGGGTACCCCACCAGCGCTCGCCGCAGCCACGCTTGAGGCATTGCGTCTTTCCGAGGTGGAAGGATGGCGGCGCGAGGCAGTACGCGCGCGTGCACGACATCTCCGCATGCGCCTACGAGATGGCGGTCGGCAAATTCAGGGGATCGAGGATGGCCACATCCTGCCGATTCTTGTCGGCGATCCCAACCACACGATGCAGGTGGTTGTAGACATGCGCCGACGCGGCTTCCTCATCGGCGGGGTGCGTCCACCAACGGTCGCACTGGGCACATCGCGACTGCGCGTATCGGTGTCCGCACTGCACCCGCCGGAGGTGGTCGATGCGCTCGCCGCCAACCTGCTTGACGCACTTCGCGGAGTGCCCGCATGAGCCAGGGAGACGTACCGTTCGAGTATGACGACGAGGCGGATGACGCATCGGGATTTGCAGCCGACGACCGAGAGGCCGACGTCGACATT
>JAYUWD010000104.1:0-2158 GCA_043753735.1 Gemmatimonadaceae bacterium | reverse complement strand
AGCAATTCGCTGGCGCGACCGGATTGCCGCCGGTGGCTGCAATCACTGCCACCGGCGATCTGGAATCGTTGCGTCGAGCGGCGCGTCTGACTGCACGCGAAGCGCGCACCATGGGCGTGAACTGGAATCTTGCGCCCGTCTGCGATCTCGATCTCCTTGCCGACAATCCGATACTTGGCACGCGCGCGATGGGGAACGAGGCCCGACGAGTCGCGCCGTTGGTGCAAGCGTGGATCGAAGCGTGTCAGGCCGAGGGGGTGCTGGCCTGTGCGAAGCGCTTTCCCGGCGCAGGGCGCGCGACCGTGGATCCCAATTTGGGTGTGCCCGTGGTCGATGCGCCCGCCGATCAGATCAAGGAACTCGACCTGCAACCGTTCCGGGCGGCGATCACCGCCGGTGTGGCAAGCATCATGACGTCGCACGTTGCGTTTCCGTCGCTCGATTCAAGTCGGGTGCCCACGACGCTCTCGCGCGAAATGCTGCAGTGGCTGCTGCGTCAGCAGCTCAAGTTCGACAACATCATCGTTTCGGACGCGATGACGATGCATGCTGTGACGCAAGGAAGCGACGCTGCGCAAGCGGCCGTGCTCGCGCTGCGTGGCGGTTGTGATGTGTTGCTTGCACCCGGAGACTTGACGGCGAGCCTCGATGCACTGGAACGAGCGCTCGACGATGGGACGCTCGAACCGGAACGCGTGCGTCAGTCCGTGCGTCGGCGACTCAAGTGGGCGCAGTGGGCCTCCCCGCCGAATGATTGGCGCAGGCCAAGTGGCGCGGATACGGCGTGGGGCGCACTGCTCGCGGATCGCGTGTTGAAGGTGCTGCACGGTCCGTTGCCTGCGCTGGGCAGTGTCACCGAGGTCGCAGTGGTGAACGACGACGTCGACGTACCAGGATCAGATGCTGTGCCTGGCAACGCAACGACCGTCCTGGTCGAAGCACTGCGCGTCGGCGGGCATGATGCGCGCCCGGCGACAGTGCCTACCGTGGCGAGCGGCGGACCGTTGATTGTCGCGCTCTTCTCGGACTATTTACCATTCAAGGCCCGCACCACACTGCTCGGAAGCAGCATTGCCGCGGTGCATGCGCTGATCGATCAGGCCGCCGTGCTGCAACGCGGTGTCGTGCTCGTCGCGCTCGGCGATCCGCGCTTCGCGACGCAGCTCGGTCTCGAAATACCGACGATCATGGCTTGGAGCGGCGATCGCGTGATGCAACAGGCAGCGGCGCGGGTCCTGTTGCGCTCACGGCGCGGGTAGCCGCCGTAGCAGAGTGGTGACGTCAGCTCGTGTCTGACGTCGATCGCATCAAAAACTTCGCGATCAGCCACACCGCCGCAGCCGCACCAATCACGAGCAGAAACCACACAAGTGGCGCCACCTGCCGTCGGCGTTCTTCCACGATTTCATCTGGTGCGCCGATCTCGGCGTTCTCTCGTATGGCGCGTGCGCGCGCAAACTCCGCTTCCATTGCGGCCACGGAGGGCCTCGGTGTTCCGAACCGTGGCGTCGGGTCGCTCTTGATCGTCGAGTGCGGAATGCGGACTTCGACCGTTTCGGCGATTGCGTCGCCGCTCATAGGAAAGGTCGTGTACCCGTGCGCATCACCGCTTGAGGTCGAGGTCAACGCCTCGCCGTCAAAGCGCGCAGCAATCACGGTGATGTTGTCGGGACCACCGCGCTGGTTTGCCAGATCAACCAACTGCTGGCAAAGCACCTCGACACTGTCCGTTTCACTCGCCATTCGGGCGATCTCTTCACCGCGCACGAGCCCCGAAAGCCCATCGCTGCAAAGGATGAGTGTGTCGTCGCTCCGCAGCTGCTGATGCGTGAGATCGACTGTAACGTGCGCGTCAGGACCTAACGCCTGCAGTATGATGTTGCGTCGATCGCTCGCATCCGCTTCTTCCTGGGTCAACTCGCCTGCTTCGACGAGGCGTTGCATGAGCGACTGATCCTTCGTCAACTGGCGTGCGTCGCCGCTGCGTACGAGGTACGCGCGACTGTCCCCGACCTGCGCGAGAAAGAGCCGGTCACCAAACAGTCCGGCGAGCGTCGCAGTCGTGCCCATCCCGCGATGCTCCGGATTGTCTTTGGCGTACTGGTGAATTCTCTCGTTCGCCGTCTCGGTCGCGTCACGCAGTGCGGCCGCGAACGCT
>JAYUWD010000103.1:0-2159 GCA_043753735.1 Gemmatimonadaceae bacterium | reverse complement strand
GCAGCGCGCACCTGGGGTGTGGAGTGGGCCATTGGTGGCAGCGCGGTTGTAACGCTGCTGTATGCGCTCTGGACGGCGCGATCGTCGGAATTGGCGGACTTGTAGCGGCTGCCGTTGCGCGGACTAGTCGCGCGACCCGCGCATAAGTTGGACTCTTTTGAAGAGTCCGGTACATCACCTCGGCCGACTTGCAAGTTCGGCGGCGACGCGTTCACCGGCCTTGCCGTCCCACCCTTCCGGCCGACGAAGTGTGGTTGGACGCATTGCCTTGGCGACCAACGCTGCGACATCGCGCGGGTTCTGGACAAGTTGGTTCGTTCCTTCCGTGATCGTAATTGGGCGTTCGGTGTTCGGACGCAGCGTGAAACAGGGAACGCCAAGCGCTGTGGTCTCTTCCTGAAGTCCACCGGAATCCGTGACCACGGCGTGCGCCGAACGGACCACATCAAGCATTTCGTGGTAGCCGATCGGATCCATCAAGCGAATGCCGTCCAGTGAAATCCCCGTGTCGCGCAGTCGTGCCTGAGTGCGCGGATGTGCAGGGAAAATGACGAGTCGCGTGGCGGAGAGTTCTTGCAACGCAGCGGCAAGTGCTTGAAGTCGCGCCGTGTCATCGACATTGGACGGGCGGTGCAGCGTGACCACGACGTGGGAGCCATCAGCGCCAAGCTTTTTCGCGAAGCCAGTCGTCTCCGCAAGTGGCAACGAAGCAAAGAGCGTGTCGATCATGACGTTGCCGACGAACACGATCTCGCTCTCGGGCTCTCCCTCGCTGCGGAGCGTGACGTTCGCGTCGAGGGAGGGTGTCAGCAGCAGGTCAGCAAGGCGATCGGTCACTAGGCGGTTGATTTCCTCGGGCATGGTACGATCGCCACTACGCAATCCGGCTTCAACATGCGCGATTCGCACCCCAAGTTTTGCGGCGACAATGGCTGTAGCCATGGTCGAGTTCACATCACCATACAACACGAGCCAATCCGGATTGTGTTGTATGAGCACGGGCTCGAACCGTTCGATGATGCGCGCCGTTTGCGCCGCATGCGAGCCGGATCCGACTTCGAGATTGACGTCCGGAGCCGGAATGCCAAGATCTCTGAAAAAGCTGGCCGACATGGCCTCGTCGTAGTGCTGCCCGGTATGAACGATGATCTGTTGCAGTCCCAGCGCTCTCGCGGCGCGATGAACGGGAGCCAGCTTCGGAAAATTCGGCCGAGCGCCGACGATGTGGAGCAGCTTCACAGATGTGGGGGTTAGGGTGTGGGCTTGAATATCAATCGGGCGATCACGCGCGTGCTCGTGTCACGACAACGGCACGTTTCAAACGCCACTTTCGCGTGTCTCAATCGTTGACATGGATCGCGACGAGGTAAGATGGCACGCACGTTTGCAAATGTGTGTTGCAGATCATGCGATCATATGGTTTGGCCTGTTGCGATAAAGCTAAAGGGTATAGCCAGTTCGACTGAACTTTGACCTGAAATCGACATCAAAATGAGCTTCGGCTAGGGTCCTTCGGGGGGCCACGACGACGTGTCGGCGCCACCCGCTGCGACGGCGCTTGCCGCACCGGGATGGTCGGCGCCGGCCCCTTCCACGGGTCGAATGTCGCATTCAGTGCGCCGGCGTCCACCCAACGCGTGACCATCGCTTCGGCGATACCGAATTCGTCGTGCAGTGACGCGAGGAGCTGATCGCGTGTGAGCGTCGTCGTCTCAGTACCGTCAAGCGTGCGACGATGCAGTGCAGGGCCACGCAGTACGAGCATCATGCCTGGGAAATTGCGTCGCGCGTAGATGTGCTGATTAAACACACCGAACTCGCGCGACTTTTCGTACGCGGTGTGAATATACGCGTGATCGATCGGGTCGATCATCAGACGGCACGGCGTGTATGTGTCGTTGGGCGCGTTGCAGAACCAGACCATGTGCGCGTCGTCGGTCGGCTCGACTTCGGCCGTGAACAGACGGTCGTCGCTGAAAAAAACCTTGTCGCTCACAAGCAGCGGAATGTTCACCAGCATCGACGTGTCGACGAGCCAGTCGGCGTCATCGATTGTGACTTTGACCGTGCCGTGCGTGACGAACCCCTGATCGCGCATGGAGCCCGCTACACGACGCGATGCGAATCCCATCGACATCAGCAGTTCGTGGATCGCATTG
>JAYUWD010000102.1:0-2164 GCA_043753735.1 Gemmatimonadaceae bacterium | reverse complement strand
GGCGCGCTGAAGTCGCCGTTGAACTTCCGGATGGCACAACGCGACTCGATCCGTCATCGACAGAATCGCTGCTGGTACGCGCGCTTTACCGCACGCTGCGAGTCCGTTCGCAACCGGTCGGAGTGCTGCGTGTAGCCGCGCGCGACGGGCTCATGCTTTCGGCCGATCGCGCGCGCCTGCTGGATGCGCTCGCGTACTACGCTGCAGTGGGCGTCGAGCGGGTACGCCTCGTTGCGACCGCCGAGCGCGCTGAAGCCGAGCGTGAAGTCGAGGCACTCCGCAGTGCGCTGCTGATGGCGGTGTCGCATGACTTGCGAACGCCGCTCACGACGATCAAGGGGCTCGCGCAGGAGATCGCCCGAGGTGGTAGCAGCGCAACCCGTGCCGCGATCATCGAGCAGGAAGCCGATCGGCTCGATGCGCTGGTGGGCGACCTGCTGGAGCTGTCACGTATTCAGGCTGGTGCGGTGAGGGCCGCGGACGACGTGAATACCGCCGATGAACTCATCGGGGCCGCGCTACAACGCGCGCATGGACCACTCGGCGCACACCCGGTTGTCGTCTCTCTTTCCGACGATCTGCTCGCGGCGCGCTTCGATTTTTCGCAGACACTCCGCATCGTCGTGAACCTGCTCGAAAACGCGGCCAAGTATTCGCCCGCGACCAGCAGTATCGAGGTGGCGGCAACGCGCGACGGTGGTCGTCTGCTCATCACCGTGGCCGACGAAGGCCCCGGCGTTCCCGTCGGCGAAGAAGAACGCATCTTCGAGCCATTCTACCGCCCGGCCGGCACACCGCCCGATGTGCGTGGTACCGGGCTCGGGCTTTCCATCGCGCGTGGCCTTGCGACGGCGCAGGGCGGCACTTTGAAGTATGAAGCGCGAACTGGGGGTGGCGCGCTCTTTACCCTCGCACTCCCAGCCGTGGATATCCCGGTCGAGTAGCAAACGCGAAGAAACCGTCTTTGTACGGTTTTTATGCTGATTGCTCTGGTTTTTTATGCGTTCTTCATGGCGTGAATGGCACTGTCCACTCTGCAACGAAGGTTTCGTTTCCCAGAGTGGAGATTTCCGTGTTTGATATCGCATACATCGTGGGCATTCTGTTGTTCTTCGCGCTGATGCTCGCCTACGTGCGCGCCTGCGCTGCACTCGGGCGACGCAATCCCGGTGATGTCGCCGCCGACGAGCGTGCCGCATGAATACCGAGTCGCTGATTGCGTTGCTGTTGGCCGCGGCGATTCTGGCCTATCTCGTGTACTCGCTGCTTCGCCCAGAGCAGTTCTAAGGAGATAAGTCATGACACTCAACGGCTGGGTGCAGATCGCACTCTTCTCGCTTTTCACGTTCGCGGTGGCCAAACCACTTGGGTTGTATCTGGTCCGCGTCTTTGACGGAACCGCAAAGTGGTTGCGTGCGATTGAACGTCCCATCTACAAGCTCTGCGGCATCAATGAAGCTGAAGACCAGCATTGGACGCGCTATCTCGCGAGCCTGCTGTTGTTCAGCGTTGCGTCGTTGTTGTTGACGTATGTCGTGCTGCGCTTGCAGGACAAGCTGCCACTCAATCCGCAAAAGCTCGCGGCGTTGCCCGATCGTCAGGCTTTCGAAACGGCAGTTTCATTTACGACGAACACCAATTGGCAGAGCTACAGTGGGGAGTCGACGATGTCGTACTTCTCGCAAATGACGCAGCTGGCGTTTCACAACTTCGCATCGGCCGCGGTTGGTCTCGCCGTCGCTGTGGCGCTGGTGCGCGGTATCGCGCGTCGCGGCGAAGAAGCACGCGGTCGACTAGGCAACTTCTGGACCGACCTCACACGCGGCACGCTGTACGTGTTGCTGCCGCTGTCGCTGGTGCTTTCACTGGTGCTCGTGCAGCAGGGGGTGATCCAGAATTTTACTCCGTACCTCGACATCACCACCCTTGAAGGCGCCAAACAAACGATCGCGATGGGCCCCGTGGCGAGTCAGGAGATCATCAAGCAACTCGGCACCAACGGCGGTGGCTTTTTCAACGCCAACTCGGCGCATCCCTTCGAGAACCCGACACCATGGTCCAATTTCTGGTCGATGGTCACGATCTTCATGATTCCGTCGGCACTCGTCTATCTGCTGGGCCGGATGACGCGCAACACGAAGCATGGTTGGTCGGTGTGGGCCGC
>JAYUWD010000101.1:0-6777 GCA_043753735.1 Gemmatimonadaceae bacterium | reverse complement strand
GCGCCGGTGCCACGACCGTGGGCTCGCACATCTGGCGTTGTCGCGCGCTCAGGTGGACATCCGCGATCCCATGGCGGTTCGTCGGGCGGTCGCAGCGTCTCGACCATGGGCTGTGATTAACGCCACGGGCTTTGTGGAGGTTGATGCTGCAGAGTTGGATCAAGCGTCGTGTGAGCAGACCAACGTGTTTGGTGCAACCAACGTGGCCGAAGCCTGTGCGCGCACCGGCGCGAAGTTGCTCACGTTTTCCTCGGACCTTGTTTTCGACGGTTCGCGCAACACGCCGTACGTCGAACAGCACGCGATGGGTCCCTTGAACGCCTATGGCCGAAGCAAGCAAGCCGCAGAGGAGCGGATACGAATACTGACACCATCTGCGCTCATCGTCCGCACGAGTGCTTTTTTTGGGCCTTGGGACGAGGCCAACTTCGTCACTCGTGCACTCCGCGAGCTGACGCAGGGCCGAGTGGTGCGCGCCGCAAGCAATATCGTGTCGCCCACCTACGTACCGGCGCTGGTCGATGCGTGCCTCGACTTGCTCATCGACGGCGAAGAAGGTATCTGGCACCTGAGCAACAAGGGTGCGATGAGCTGGGCGAGCTTGGCGCGACTGGCCGCTTCCTTGGTCGGGACAGACACGTCACTGGTGCACGAGTGCGAACCAGTTGCACTTGGCTGGATTGCGTCGCGGCCGCGCTACAGCGCGCTTTCGAGTTCACGAGGATGTTTGCTGCCGCGCGTGGAACAGTCGCTCGAGCACTACCTCGCGGCGCGACCCTTGCCTTCGAGGCAGCGCACACGCTGACGCGACAGTGCCTTGGTGCACTGCCGCATGAGTGCACGCGCCGCATTGAGACCGCGTGTTACGGCGAGCCCTCGTCCCCCTGCGAGGGTGGATCGTCTTGAATTGGGGGCCCGATGTCGTCCTCGCCGGGTAGCGGCGGACGCGGCGCGTCAGGCACGTCGATGACTCGCGGCGGCACCCCTGTCGGATCATCTCCGTCTGGAGACTCGTCGGGCGAAGGAAAATCAATACGCGGTGGCTTGTCCGGCGGAATGGATTGTGATGCGTGGGACATGATTACTCCGGTTGGAAGGTGAAATGTGATAACGCGCTCGTTACACGTTCAACGGTGTGTGGTTAGTCACGTGGCTACCAGGTGATCGTCCACGTGAGCAACGCGCCGAGTACCTGCAGACTTTTCGGTTCCAGCCCACGACTGAGCGACGGCGTGGTGGCTTGTAGCCGAGTCTCTACGCTGGCCCGCGCGCGCCATCGATCGCCGATGCGGTGTTCCAGCGACGCGCCGGGTACGGTGAGTGATGGTCGAACGCGACCGAGCAGGAACGTGCGATTGTTGAGATAGCGACCGAATTCGATCTCGGTGCCGCGCAACAAAGTCTGCAGGCCGCCAAGCGAAACGTCGGCTGGCAGTTGCGCCGGCGTGATGTTCAGAATGTCCGCGCTCGTCGCGGACGCGAGATCCGAACGGACTTCGTCCACTAGTGCGCCGACGGCGATGCTGGCGAGCTGCCGTGTCGCGAGTGCGGCCACGTTTCCCGCAAGTGACGAGCCGCCCGCGCCGCCGCCCTCAAGCCCCGTGCCCGAGAATTGCAGCAGCGATGACGATGACCGGCCGAACGCAAGGAAGGCGATCAGGTCGGACTGCGACAACGTGGGCTGCGCATCGCTTTCCAAAGAAACGGTGGGCGCTTCGAGCGTACCACCGATTACGACGCGAATGTCAAGCGGCGCGCGCCCGGCTTGTTGGACCTGGTAGGTGGCGATGATCTGCAAACTCGGATTGAGATCCTCTCCGCCAACGAATCGCACCGTACCACGTGTCACATCGAATCGCTTGCCAAAAAGCGTGTAGATACCCTGATCGGTTTGTAACGCGCCAGTTACGACAAACGCATCACCCGGCGGTTCGATGCGCACACGCAGCTTACCGAACACCTCGACGTTTGCGTCGGCTGAGCGCCCAAACGTGCCGCGCTGCACGTCCACATCGACGTCGATGCGCATTCCCTGCACGACGTTGTTCGGCGCGGTTACCAGGCCGAGCTGACGCACCGTCGCGCTGTCGGCCACGGCAAACACCTGCGCATTCTGGGTGTCGATTACCTTCTGACGCGCGGGGTCGGGGATGTACACCACACCGCGAGTGATTGCGACTTGACCACCAACGCGTAGCGAATCGAGCGCGCCGCGCAGCTGCACGTTCGCGTCGGCGAACAGCTCACCCTTTTCGTTGTCGAGAACCCGCGCGCCGGCGGCACGCAGGCTGAGGTCGAAGATGGGATTGGCGATCGGCGCGAGCACGATCGAACCGGTGCCACTCAACGATCCCTTGCTATACGCCGACAGCGTGTCGATCAACACCGAATCGCCGGACATGCGAAGCCGAGTCTCCACATCACGAAAGAGCACACCAGTCGAGACCAGACGCACCTGGTTCATGTGCACCGACATGCCGCCGGACAGGCTCGGACGGCTCCACGTGCCCTTCACCTGCACATCGCTTTGCGCGCGTCCCTGCAAATCGATTACCGCACTGCTCACCTCCATGAACGGCGAGAGCGGGATGCTATCGCCCAAAATCCGAATGTCGAGCGGTCGGTCGTCCGGCAAACGATTGGCGACTGAATCCGCGAATGACAGATCGAGGGGCGCTGTACCGGTGATGCGTGCGAGTTCGCCGCCCGTTTCGCCGACGACACGCGCATTGATGCGCACCGCGCGCGCCGCATATGCGAGCGTGGCATCGAGCCCGGGGAACGGCGATCCCTTGTACGTGGTACGTGTCAGCGCGAGCTTGCCATCGAGTGTCGGTGCGGCACGCGTCCCCGCCAGCATCATGTTCATGTCGAGCAGCCCGTCTGCCGCCAGGTCACTCTGCGAGATGGCGAGCCAAGGTGCGATGCGAACCCGTTCCGCACGTACCTCGAGACGCCCCGGATCGACATCTGGCATTTCGCCGTTCACAAATACGCGGGCACCGCTCACTTTTTCGCGAATCTCGAGTGAATCGACGCGCAGTCCGGCCTCCTGCCAGCTGATGACACTCGCCCGACTCGAACGCCAGACAGTCGAGTCGAGGCGCAACTCGACATCACGAAGTCGCACTTCGCCCGCATTGGCCCGCAGCACATACTGCGCGTCGAGGCGATATACCGATGTGTCCCCCGGAAAGAGTGCGATCTGCACTTCTCCTTCGCCGCGACGGTAGCTGCCACGCACACGCGTACTGTCAAAGGCAAAGCCGACAGCGCGCAATGAGTCGACCCCCAAGTCCACGGTGATCGTATCCTGCTTGGTGAACGCGCCGCGCCAGTCCGCGCGCGCCGAACCTGCACCGACCAGTGAACCTCGCCACACAATCCCCGGCGTCGTGAGGTTCGCTACGACATTGGCGCGCTTGATATCGCCCGTGGCTGTACCCACAACGCGGAACGAGCCCGACGTCGAGTCGCTGGCAATCGCAGGCACCTTCACTGGTCTGCGCGCACCCACTGCGTCGGGCGTGGCGCGCATGGACGCCATCAATTCAGCGGCGGGATCCTGTTGCGCGCGCGCCAGCAAACGGAGCGAGTCCAGGCGCGCGCGTATACTCGCAGCGCGGACGCCCACGCCGGGGCGTGCTGGCACCAGTGTCGTGTCGCTGGTTCCGATCCAACGTCGGAGTGCATTGAGGTCGTCGACCTGGACGGCATAGCGAATCGTGCCCTCGCGTGCGTCGGTCAGGCCAAAGGTGCCGCTGGCGCTCGCGGCGCCGAACGATGTTGCCGCCGATAGCGAATCCAGTTGGAGCACGCCGTCGCGTGCTCGGGCATCGAGCACCACAGTGCGAAACTGTGCACTGTCGACCATGAACAGATCGAGCCTGGTAGACAAGTCAGCGCTCAACGTGGCAGGGTCGGTGCCACGGCCTGTAATGGTCGCGCCACCAATCACCAGCATGAGTGGCAGTGATGGCAGCATGGACTGGGGCGCAACGTCACGCAGCGCGATCCTCGCGCGATACTCCGCCGTATCACCACGACCTACGCGATACGAACCGTCGCCATCGAGGTGTCCACTGTCCGGCAGCAGCAGCGCGAATTGCGCCGCGATGTCGCGCGGCGTGCCCGTCACATGCACGCGCCCGGATGCGGTGCCTCTGATATTCAAACTGTCAACGAAATCTTTCGCCAGCACAAGCGCCAGCCGCTCAATTCGCGCCGTAACATCCATACGCAGACTGTCCGCCATCGCCACGGTGCCCTGCAGCGCAACGCGGGAGACCGCGCCACGCTCCTCGTGCGCCAATCGAATGTTGCCGCGCAGACGCCCCTTGCTCGATCCCGACAGCGTACCTTCGGCGCTCAGCACACCACCAACAGGTAGCTTCACGTCAAATTCGCGGGCAAGTGTCAGTGGCACGCGCTCGCCATTCGCGTATAGCGCACTGACCGTAATTGCGTTGCCAAATCCCACACCGCCGCGCGCCACGGCTCGAAACGGCGCGTGTCCACGGGCGCGCAGCATCATGTCCAGATCCACCTGCATATCGGTCAGTGGGCCATTCAACTTCGTGTGTCCGCTCACACTCCCCTCAAGCGGAAACTTCACAGTGGGCGCCAGCCGGTGCACGAGCGCCGTAGTGAGCGCAGTGATCTCGAGATCGGTATTCGAAAAGACGGTGGTGCGGTCACTGAGCGCCAACCCCATCGACCCGACAATGTGCGTGCTATCGACGGAAATGTTGGCGTCGGTCACGCGATACTCACTGGGCAACGAATCACGCACCAGCAGTTCAAGCCGCATGCGTGCGGTTCCACTGGCAGGCAGCGCCGGATACAGCGCGCGCGCATCAGCGAACGACAGTGTCGGAATATCGAGCGTTGCCGCAACGTCTCCGGACGCGCTTTGCACCACGACGCGACCGCTCGCACGACTCTCGGGCAGCACGATCGTCAAGGGCGACACTGTAATGCTGTCCGCTCCGATGCGTACTCGGCCCGCAAGTTGACGGATGTCGAGCGTCGGTGGTCGAAAAATCGCGGCGATCGCGGAAAGCGAATCGATGTCGATGCGGATGTCGTGATCACTCGGATCCGCCACTATGATGCGGGGCATGCGCCCGCGGAGCGACGCGAACGTCATCACCTGGGTAAAGCCATCGGCGCTGCGTTCAATCATCGCACGCGCGTCAGGCGCAAGCGCAGCGGCGATCACACTATCCCGCTTCGCCGCCAGCACCCTGGGATTCCATGGACGCCGTGTTGTCAGCGACCCATCACGCACCGACACATCGTCGAAGCGCACCCAGTCTCCATATCCCGGCTTCGTACTCTTTGGTGCATGCGAGTTTGCCGGAAAAATGCGCTGATAATTCCATTTGCCGTCGGCTGCCTGCGTCAACGTCACAATCGGGCGACTGAACGTGACATCGGAGAGGCGAACGCGCCTGCGCAACAACGGCATGATGTCGAGCCGCAACGACACACTGTCGGCGGCTATGAAGGGCGCACCGGTGCTGTCGATGATGCGCACACCCACCAGCGTGAACGCACCAAACAAGTCGCCATCGATGCGCTGCACGGTGAGTGTGCCATGCACCACATCACGCAGCGTGCCGAGTACGAGCATTCGCACGCGTTCTCGGCCGAACGCGGTCCGCGATACCACTGCCACCGAGGCGATGGCGACGATGGCACACACCACCAGCACGAGGGCCAACACTTTCAACGTACGTTTCATCAGAACGCCGGACCGATGGCGAAGTGCAATGTGAGTCGACTCAAGAGTTGCTTCAGCGCTCCACCCGTTGCCTCGGCCTGGTCGTAGCGGCGCGGTGTGCGCAACGACACCAACCGAAAGCTGGAGTCAGCGGTGCCCACCTGCGTGATCACCGGCAGTCGTTCCACCACTCGCGGGCGAATACCGAGATCGAGTCGTACCGGTCCGGCCGGCGTGTTGAAACGCACACCGAATCCTGGCGTCATGGTGGCGGTCGCGCCAAGCAGGTCACTGAAGCGCGAGGTGCCGACCACAGCGCCATCGATGAACACCGCGCCGCTCAGTCCAAATGACGTGAGCACGGGAAAGCGCAGTTCGACACTCGCCTCCGCCAGACTGGTGCCACCAAGTGGCCGCGGTTGAAAGTCGCTCGCCTTCACACCGGCCGTGTTGGGATCGCAGCTGCCATTCAGCAACGATGCGCTGGTACACGGCGATGCGAGCGTCGTATCGGTGAGGCGGGCCGGATCGATGGTCAGCACGCGTGGGCCGAGCTGATTTTCACCGTAACCGCGAACAGATCGTGAGCCGCCGGCGAAGAAAAATTTCCGTGGATGCAGTACCACGTCTGCCGTGGCGTCTTGAACACCCAGCAAGCGATTCGTGTTGGCAAGCGCCCGCACCGCGCCCAAACGAATGCGTCCGGCAAGCACGCTGCGCCGCGTCAGCCGATAGTACGCACTCCCTGTGACAGCAATGCGATTGTAGGCGAAATCGGAGCCAGTGAACTGGGACGCATGCTCGATGTCGATGCGGGTTCGTACACCGCGCGTGGGTACAAAAGGATCGTTGCTGTTGTCGTAGGCGGCCACGAGCGAAATCGGAGCGAGCGGATTGCGTTTGGACACGACATCGATGGCGCTGCGCACGCAGAGGCCTACCGAGACGCAGAAATACACGTCCGACGCATCGATTGCGGACGCCTCGAACGTATAACCCAACGTGACGCTGGTGCGGAGATTGGGCCTATGCGTGAACGCCATTGTCGCCCC
>JAYUWD010000100.1:0-6826 GCA_043753735.1 Gemmatimonadaceae bacterium | reverse complement strand
GCTCGACATCGCACCGGAACTCGGCTTGCAACTCGCCTTCGAAGAGGAGTTGTGGGAGATCGCGGAAGAGGGCGATCGCCTTGAAAACCCCGAACAGGTGGACGCACTGCTGACGCTGGGCGGCGACGGCACGCTGCTGCGCGGCGCACGGTTTCTCAACGGCTACGAAGTCCCGATCCTTGGCATCAACCTCGGTCGACTCGGCTTTCTGACCAGTTGCAGCGGGGAGGATTTTGAGGAAGGTGTGCGGCGCTTCGCGCGTGGCGAGTTCGAGCCGGAAGCGCGTATGGCGCTTGCATCATCCACACTTGATCGCCACGGGGTCGAGCGGGCGCAGTGGTTGTCTCTCAACGATGTCGTGCTGCACAAAGGCGGCTTCGCGCGAGTGGTTCGCTTCTCTGTGTACGTGGACGGCGAAGCGATCGGATCGTATTCGGCCGACGGTCTCGTGATCTCGACGCCGACAGGATCGACCGGCTACTCGCTTTCCGCAGGCGGCCCGATCGTTGTGCCCACCGTCGAAAGCATTGTGCTGACGCCCGTGTCGCCGCATACGCTGGCAATGCGCCCGCTGGTACTGCCACCATCGGTGGAAGTGATGGTGCGTGCAGATGATGGACCGGCCGAACTTCTGGTAACCATCGATGGGCAGGTCGGCACTACGTTTACGTGTGGTGAAGCGCTGGTGGTGCGCCGCGCCGCTTCAGCAGTTCGCATCGTGCGCTTTCCCGGTACAACGTTCTTTACCCGCCTGCGCCGCAAGCTTGGTTGGGGCGGGCTCTCCGAGCGCGACGGCGAAACTGCCTGATTTCACACGCATAGCGCGAGTGACACATGCTCGTTGAACTGCGCATCAGAAATGTTGCTGTCATTGACGCAGTGACGCTGCCGCTTGCCGCCGGACTGAATGTCCTCACCGGTGAAACGGGGGCGGGCAAGTCGCTGATCGTGGGCAGTCTGGGCATGTTGCTTGGCGAGCGCGCTGCGGCCGATCGGGTGAGAGCGGGCGCGGACAAGGCAACGGTTGAGGGGGTGTTCGACGCGTCCAGGTTGTCCGTGCTGCGCACGCTTCTCGACGAACGTGGCATCGACGCCGATGACGATCTGCTCGTGCTCAAGCGCGAAATTGGGGCGAACGGTCGGTCGCGCGCGTGGATCAACGGCTCGCCTGTGACTGCTGCGGTGCTCGCTGCAGTGGGCGTGCAGCTCGTCAGCGTGCATGGGCAACACGACTCTCGCCAATTAATCGACGGCGAACATCAGCGTGAGTTGCTGGATGCATTCGTCGGTGCACAGAGCGCGCGTGAACGCGTGAGCGATGCCTACGAACGACTCGCGGCGTTGCGCGCTCGAGAGCTCGAACTCGAACGTCGTCGTCAGGACGCATCCCGACGCGCGGATTATCTGCGCTTTGTCGTTCGCGAGATTGAAGACGCAGCGCTTGTTGCCGGCGAGGAGGATTCGGTCGATGGCGATATTCGTCGACTCGCGCACGCAGAAGAGCTGCAGTCGCTCGCCGCGCAGGCCGCTGAAGCCATCGGTGGGGACGGCGGCGCGGCGCTTTCCCAACTCGCGTCGGTTCGCCGGTTGCTGCTGGCGCTCGCTCGCATCGATCCGGACACGGAGCGTTGGCAAGGCGCGTTTGACGGAGCGGTGTACGCACTCGATGAGCTTGCGCGCGAATTGCAAGAGTATGCCGAAGCCGTCGACAGCGATCCCGTGCGCCTGCGACGGCTCGAGTCGCGTCGCGATCTGCTGCATTCCCTGATGCGGAAGTACGGGCCGACGCTCGACGACGTGCAGGCTTCGGGGCGTACCTCACGCGAAGAACTCGACCTGGTTGACGGAGGTTCGCTCGATCTCCGCGCAATCGCCGCATCGCGCGCCACGGTGCAAGGTGAACTCGCAGAAGTTGCGAGTGAGCTCACGCGTCTTCGGCAATCCGGAGCGCAACGTCTCGCGACTGCCGTGTCAGCACTGTTGCCGGAACTGGGCATGCCCGACGGACTGTTCGCCGTGTCGCTCACGCCGCTCGACGCGATCGGGAGCGCGGGCGCCGAACAGGTGACGTTTGTTGCGGCGCTGAACGCGGGGAGCGACGCGCGACCGCTCAGTCGCATCGCGTCCGGTGGCGAACTCGCTCGCCTCATGCTGGCCTTGAGCACGGTATTGGCCCGACTCCAACAGGTGCCCACACTCGTTTTTGACGAAGTCGATGCGGGTGTTGGCGGGGCGGTTGCGTGGCAGGTTGGGGCGCTCATGCGACGCGTTGCCAGCCATCATCAGGTACTCGCCATCTCACACCTCGCGCAGATCGCGGCACGTGCACATCATCATGTCGTCGTGCGCAAGAGTGCTGTCGGAACCGTCACCACCGCTGACACCGATATCGTGGTCGATGAAGCGCGGGTAGTGGAGATCGCACGGATGCTGGGTGGTGACGCTGAACGCGAAGTCAGTCGCGCGCACGCGCGCGAGCTGCTGGAGCGTGGCGGTGTCGAAGACGCCGCGCCGGCAAACGCGAAAAGTCAGCGACGCGGAAACCTGCGGTAGATTTTAAGTTCGAGGCGATCAGTGGAGAAGATCGGTTGAATGCCGCCCGACGCACTGATTGGCGCGGTGTGTGAGAACAGAAGTTCGAGCGGCCACTTTGCGCCACCGCGCATGTAGCTGGCCAGTGAGGAGAACGATGCGCCGATTGAAAGCGCTTGCACCGTGGTTGCAGCAGTGATTTGCGAAACGATCTGCGGACACACCCGACCAACCGCGCAATCGTGGACGCCGAAGTTCCCCAGTGGCTGCAGTTGCGCAGCTCCAACGCGTCGCAGCAGATAGGCGCCCGACACGCCAAAAAACTGACCCAGCATCAGGCGCGGTGCGATCTCGATCTCGATGCGTTGACCGAGCGAGCGTTTCGCCGAACCCACGGTGAACGGAAAAAAAATCGTCGAATCGGTCAGCAACGGCAGTGCGGCGGCGACGTTGTCCGCGAAAGGTTTGACCAAGCGCACCGTGCCGCTGATCCAGAAGAATCGGTTCGCAATGATGTCCGTCGTGCTGCGCACTAAAAGCGCACTGGCTCCGTCACCGATCGGCACGTCGAGGGGATCTTCAACGCGGTCCGCGCCTGCACTCCCGAAGCGGAAACCCGCCGTCACCGTGCTTCGCCAGGCACGACCAATATTATTCAACCGACGCTTCTGGTCTGCGTTGAAGCTGTCGTGCAACAGCGCTGTGACCGTCAAATCAATATCGCCGATCCCGGCACGACGAGTCCCGCCGACCGCATTGTAGCGCAGTCCGAACGCGCTGTCGGCGGCGATGGCTCCGAGACTACCTGGGCCGTACACGATCGTTGCCGCAGCGGGCGCGATTGTCGGCGCAATACTGGTGACGCCGAACCCCTGAAACGCAGAACGAAGTGATCCGATCGTCGCGACGATCGCCGTGTTGCTCGTCGAACCAGTTACGGGTACAACAGGCGATGCGCCGCGAAGACTGTCGCCATACACCGTGGCAATGGCCCTCTGCGCGCCGAGTGCTTGTTGAAGCAAACTCTGAGCCGCAGCCGGGTTTGCACGGATGGCGGTGCAGTTCAACGCGAGTGGATCGGCGCATCTCGTGATCTCGGCGGCGAGCTGGGTTCTCGCGAGGGCGATCTGACGGAGCAAGGATCCATTTGTCGACCGCGCGGCCGTCCCGAGCGTGGTCGAGAATGCCGGATTTTGTCCTACGTTCGCACTGGTCCCGTTGCGATTCAGCACAAGTTGCGAAAGATTCCGCGACTCGACGTACGGCACTGCAATTCCGATCGAGATCCGTCGAGTGATTCCAACGTCGAGCGCGAGTGGAACGGTGCTTTGGCGCACGTCACCAATTGCCTCGAACGTGCCGAGCGAAAGCGCGTAATTTGTGTTGGCCGTCAATGTTCGAATGGCGGCTTCGGCTGCAGAGAGCTGTGGGAGCGCCTGCGTACCGAAGTTGGCCGTTGCCGACGGTGCGAAGAGTGCGCGCGATTTGAGCGAACCATTGGCGTCCGGCGCGTACACCGACGTGTAGTTGTTCCAGAGTCCACCAACCCGGAAACGAAACGCGCCTTTGGGCAGGGGCACCGCGTCATCACCGACACCCGTCACCGCCTGAGCAGTGGCAACGTGGGGCATGGTGAGCGGTGCGAGTAGCACGGCCACGACGACTGAGGCGGTGCCTGCGAGGCGCGGAAACCGGTGGGGTACGGAGCAGCGTGGCGCGTTCAATGAATTCATGCGCGGAGTCAGGGGCCGAGTCGAAGCGAACCGGCTAGATTAGCCGTCTGTTGAGGGGGCGTCAACGAAGCTCCTCAGGTCCCACTCTCGATTACCTGTCTCGAATACCTGTGCAGATTCCGTCCGTTCCCTGGCAGCTCACTGGCAATCATTGGCTCACGCTTCCTTGCATCAACCCGGCCGACGGCGCGATTCATGCCGTCGGCGTGTTGCACCGAGGGGCACGCGCGGCAATCGAGTTTGCCGGTTCGCCTGGGTTTGAGGGTGCCGCGGGGGTGCCGTTGTGCGTCCCGGTGCTCCGCGTCAACGGGGTTGTGAGCACACTTGCCGCAGAAGGAATCGCGTGGGAGCAGGCGGTAGGTTGGCTGCCGACGTTCACCTGCACCGTGGGCGAGTTGGTGGTGCGAGGAACCGTGTTCGCGCCGTACGGACGCGACGCAGACATGGCGGGCGCAGTCTACACTTTGGCCGTCGAGAACCGCGGCGGTCATGAAGTCACACTGGAAATTGCGCTCGAAGGGACTCTGGGCCACCGCCAACAGCGAGTCAGGACACCGCGGCCGTTTGATGACGATCATCTGGTGAGTGTGGGTCCGGATGAGGTGCTTCTGCTTGAAGGCGCAGCGATTCCCGGGCTCGCGGCGCTCGCGATTGGCAGCGACGGGCCAGCTCGGCTCGAAGCGCCCTCCGGTCCGTCTCGGGAACCGCGTCGATTCGCGATTCGTCGCGATGTCGTCGCGCCGGCGAATGGCTCGGCGCAGGTCGCGTTTTATCTCGCCGTCGGCCCCGAACGCGACGGTGCGCAGGCGACTGTTTCGGTGCTGCGCCGACGTGGCTGGCGCGCGCTGCTGACGGCGACACGGGAAGCGCTCTCGACGATGGAGCAGACGACGGGCAGCGACGGAATGGATCGACTCGTCAATCGCAATTTGTTGTTCGCGTATTTTTATGGCGTCGGTCGCGCGCTCGATGACGCGCATTATTATCTCGTCCGTTCGCGTGCGCCGTGGCATTCGGCGGGATGCACTGTGCGCGATTGGGAAGCGCTCATGTGGACGTTGCCCGCCGTGCAGCTGGCCGACACCGGACTCGCACGGGAGTTGCTGGTGCGTGCGTGCGAGTTGCATGGATACGCGCCAGGGCAGGGGGTGCACTATCTCGATGGAACGCTTTTTCAGCCGGGGTTCACGATCGAAGGGCCGGCGGCTTTTGCGATTGCGACCGATCGATATATCCGCGATTCAAATGACGAGCAAATCGTTGAAGAACCGGTAGTCGCTGATACGCTGTATCTCGCGTCGGATGACATTGCCGCGCGTCGCGACGAACGCATTCCGTTGTACTCGACGGAGGTGATGCCGTCGGGTGCGCCAGCGCCGTTGCCATTCACGTTGCACGGGAACGCCGTAGTTGCCCTCGCACTCGATGTATTTAAACGTACGCTGGACGAGGAAGCCGCGAACGCGGTCCAAGATCCGGCGGCCGTTCGCGCGGCACTGCGTCGTCACTTCGCCGTTGATCGCGGCGGCAAGGCGCGTCTCGCGTCGGCGATTGATCTTGTTGGGGGTGCCTCGCTCGATGATGATCCAGTGGGGTCGTTGCTCTGGTTGCCGCTGTACGAAGCGCTTGACCGTGAAGACTCGCTGTATCGTCGATCGGTGCGGGCCGTTTCCGCGGATACGGGCGCGCTACTCCCACAGTTGGCGCGACTGCTCGGCCCCGATGCGCAGGAGGTGCTCGCTTGGCTGCGTAGGGCACCGCTCGACAACGGCGTGGCGGCGGAGTTTGTCGACGAAACGGGTCGCGCCGTCGGGAACGGTGGAGACGCCGCACTGGCCGGACTCCTGGCCCACACCTTGTGGTACGCCGCTCATGCGCTCGGCCTGCGGGGTTAGCGCATACTGTCGTGCGTCAACGAGCAACTTTCAAATATTACGGTCGACGTGCTGGTGACGGCGCTTGTAGTCGTCGACCATCCTGAATAGCTTCCCGGTGTGCGGGAATAGCTCAGTTGGTAGAGCACAACCTTGCCAAGGTTGGGGTCGCGGGTTCGAGTCCCGTTTCCCGCTTCGTATCAATGATTTGATGCTGCGAATTTTGTTGGACCAAGCGGGAAAGCAGCACATCGGGAGCGCGCAATCGCTCCCGATGGCATTTCCGGGAACGACGGCACCCGGATGGCGAAACTGGCAGACGCTCGAGACTTAAAATCTCGTGACCGAAAGGTCGTGCGGGTTCAAGCCCCGCTCCGGGTACATTTTTCAGGAAGACGCGATGCGGACCGTACGTGATGCGCGTGGCGTGATGTGGATTTGTCTCGAAATGCCGGAAGTCCCCAGCGAGCATGTGGTGGCCGCAGCGGCAATTGGCCCGAGCACGGTCGCGGTCGAGTGCAACTCTGGCGCCGAGCGCGTGCTCGCGCTGTTGCAGCCTGGCTGGGATGATGATTTGGACGACGCGACGCTCGCAGGAACGATCCTTGGCATGTTGGCGTAAACGACAAATCTGTTCGCCGCTACTGCGGCTGTTTTCATAGCGCCACCACAACTTATGCTGCACCT
>JAYUWD010000099.1:0-2195 GCA_043753735.1 Gemmatimonadaceae bacterium | reverse complement strand
TGGATGCATCACGCGCGCTCGCCGATGTACGCGACCTCTATTATCGGACGCTCTTCGCGCAGCAACTCAGCGTCCTCGAACTCAACGCTGCCATCGGCGCGACGCAGCTCACAACAATGCCACTTCTCAGCGGCACTCCGACGGATTCGACAATCAACGTGACCCCAGATCCCACACGCACTCCGATGCGCGGAACGACTCAGCCAAACAGGGAGGAGCTGCGATGATGTCGAGTCATGGAGTGCAACGTCATCCACTCTACGCCGTGCGCGGCATGATCGCTCTCCTCGCGACCATGACCGTGACCGTGGGCTGTACCAAGACGACGGCAACCGACGCGAAGGCCGATACATCGGCGTCGCCCAACGGCACTGCAAACGCACCGGCGACTGCACCGTCGGCGATGGACGCGATGCCTGGGATGAACATGAGGTCGGACAGCGGGCCCACCACCAGCGGTGACGCAAAGTCCATTTTCTTTACCGCAAACGAAGTCAAGCACGGTGGCGTACGCTGGGAGGCAGTGGTTCAGCAAAGTGTAACTGGGTCGGTCGAGCTCCCCGGCCGTCTTGTCGTCAACGAAGATCGCGCGCGGCAGCTCGGTGCACTCGCCGAAGGGCGTATCGTTGCCGTTCACGTCAGCCCGGGCGATCGCGTGTCGCGTGGAGCTCGGCTGGTGACGATGCAAAGCCCCGCGGCCACGATCGCGCTCGCCGACAAATCCAAAGCCGATGCCGAACTGCGGGCACGCACTGCAGCCGCCGCATACGCTGGCAGCGCACGCGACCGCGCGGAACGCCTCCTTGCCCTCAAGGCGATTCCTCGACAGGAATACGAGCGCGCAATTGCCGACAACGAACTGGCGCGAAGTGCATTCACCCAAGCGCAGTCGGAGGTCACGCGTGCGGCCTCAGCCATCGCGCAACTTGGCGTCGAGGGCGCGAGCGGGGAGATCGTACTACGCGCGCCGATCGATGGAGTAGTCACCGCGCGCACCGTGGTACCTGGTGCAGTGGTGATGGTCGGCATGCCGATCGTCACGATCGCGGATCCGGAGCAACTCTGGCTCACACTCTCCGTTCCCGAGTTAGCTGCATCCGGTGTGCGCGTGGGTACCTCGCTGCGCTTCGTCGCGGGCGCGACGGCTCGCGACACGTTTACCGCGGTCGTGCAAAGCGTGTCAGGCGCATTCGACTCGAACACCCGGGCGCTTCCGGTACGCGCCATCGTGAAAAACAGTCGCGGGAAGTTGCGCCCTGAAATGTTTGCAAAGGTCTGGCTCGATCAACGAGGCCTGCGTGGCGTCGCGGTTGCCGACTCCGCGATTCAGCGCATCGGTGATTCATCAACCGTCTTTCTTGCGCGTCCCGATGGCAAAGGCGGCGCCACATTCTCGCCGCGGACTGTACTCGTGGGTGCATCGAGTAACGGTATCGCCGTTATCACGCGCGGGCTGAACGTCGGCGACATCGTCGTCGTCGCTGGTGCGTTCACCGTAAAGTCCAAGATGCTGCGCGCAGGCATGCCCAAGATGGAGATGTAGCGATGATCAACTCCATCATCGATTTCGCACTGCGTTTTCGCGGCGCGGTGATCGCCGGCACCCTCGCGTTGGTCGCCGCGGGGATCTGGGCATTCTCCACGATCACCTTTGACGCGTTCCCCGATCTGACGCCCAATCAGGTGCTTGTGATGACAAGCGCACCCGGACTCTCGACGGAAGAGGTCGAGAAGCTGATCAGCTATCCGATGGAAACAGCGATGCTTGGGTTGCCGCGCACGCAAGACGTGCGATCACTCTCGAAAGCTGGCGTTTCCGTCGTTACGATCACGTTCAACGACGACGTCGATCTGTATTTCGCGAGAACCCAGGTGCAACAGCGCATGCTCGACGCGGCAATAGACTTGCCGAGTGGACTACAACCGATGCTCGGCCCTGCGGCCAGTGCGATGGGCGAGGCGTTTCAGTATCTCGTCGAGTCCACGACGCTGTCCCCGATCGAAATCAAGAACCTGCAGGAATACGTCATCCGTCCCCAGCTTCGCACAATTCCCGGCGTGGCGGATATCAATTCGTGGGGCGGGATGGTGCAACAGTTTCAAGTTCAGGTTGACGCGGCCAAGCTCGCAGGTTTCGGTCTTTCGTTGCGCGATCTCGAAGTGGCATTGGCCAACAACAACGAAAACTTTGGCGT
>JAYUWD010000098.1:0-2198 GCA_043753735.1 Gemmatimonadaceae bacterium | reverse complement strand
ACGCCAATCAGGTACGGCGGCGAATCTCACTCCCGATGCTCACCTGGCCGCATTGTGCATCGAGCGTGGCGCGACACTTCATTCCGCCGATGCGGGATTTGGACGTTTTCAATCGCTGCAGTGGGTAAACCCGTTGCACACTTAAGTAGACCTACTGAAGCGGCATGGCGCGTCCCCGTTCGCGGAAACTTGCTTTTTGCGTCATTCGCGGCCACCCCGCCACCTCACAGACAGCAGCTACGCTTCAGGTATCGTCGCGGAAGAAACCGGCGTGGTCGTGACCGGCCGACGCGCAGCAACCACACCCTGAACCGGCGTCGGCGTCTGCCACGACGGGATCGACGTTTCCGTGGTCGTTTCGAAACGCCGCTTGAGCACACCCCCCCGCGACTTGACGACGGCGCCCAGTCCGACCGTCGCGGCGGCCCATGTGAACGCGACGGCCACAAGCCGCACCAGCAGGCCGACGATGGCGACGTTGGCGAGCAGGGCGGCACCAAACCACACCACACTCAATGCGATCAGACCGACCGTCAGGCTGCGCAACGCGATGGCACGCGGGTTGGCCGCGCTGCCCTTGCCGGCGATCGCCCGTCCGGCAACGATCGCAACGGCCAACAGCCCTAGCGTGAACGCTCCAGTGTACGCCAACGCCCAGGCGAGCACGGCAACCGGGATCGCCAGAATGCCGATGATCGTGACCGCGCAGGCGACAACCAAAACGATGAGCATCGGCACCGCGGCCAACTGAGCTAGTAGCCCGACCCAGAAACTCCCGGACACATCACGCGCTGCAGCACGGGCAACCGCAGTCACCGAAGACTCGGCGGTCATGAGCACAGTGAGTCCAACCAGCAGCACAATGCCGAATACGCCAGCAACGGGAATGAGTCCGGCAGGATTCATCAACTATCGCCTCACCGCGCTCGGCGGGTGGAGGTAGCCAGGGCGCGAAGCCCAACCACACCCATTCCGACGACCGCGACGAAGCCGCCAACCGCGACGGCGGTCATTTCAGGCGTGCCGTTCCGCATCGCGTCCAGTCCGGGCTGACCGAGCACCGTAGTGACGACATCGCTGAAAGCGGCGCTGACCTGATCACGGACTCGCTCAAGCCCAACCTGCGCGAGCAAGAAACCCATGTCGGCGCGGGAAACTGCCCACGTGGCGGCGGCAGTTAGGAGGCCAGCGGAAGCGGCGGCACCAAAGCCTGCGGCGACGCGAGCGGGACGGGATTTCGGAACGAACTGACGGGCGGTCGTGAGCGCGGCGGCATGCCACGGCTCGAACACTTGGACCTGGCTCATCACGCGGTCGGAGAAACCGGCGGCGGGCGCAAAGTCGGGGAGGGTATCCAGGGCTACCATCAGCTCGCGTGCTTGCTCGAGCTCGGCCTGACAGGACGTGCAACTTCGAACGTGGGCCCGAAGGGGCACTACGCCAAATCCTTCCTCACCATCGAGAAGAAGTTCGAATTCGTCGGGTCTCAGATGTCTGTCTTGCATACATGCCTCCACTGGGGCTTACGCGACCGGGCACGGTCAGGTTTCAGAGGAAAAAAACAGAGCTATTCGCGAAGGGGCTCGAGCGCCTTTCGGAGCTCATGTCTGGCGCGGTGGATGTAGGTTTTTACAGTGCCGAGTGGCAGGTCGAGCGTGGCAGCGATCTCCTCGTAGGCACGTCCCTCCACATGCCGAAGCATGATGCAAGCCCGATACTCGGGGCGCAGTCGTGCGATCGCCTTTTCAATGGCCGAGCCAAGTTCCTTGGATTCGAGTTGGTCGAGGGCGCTTTCCTGGTCGTCCTCCAGATCCAGACTGCTCGCCTCGATCTCCGACGCCGTGGATGCATGTGGCGAGCCGTGCATGCTGATCGTGTCGATGCGGCGCCGTCTCAGGTGATCGATGGCGACGTTGTTCGCAATCTTGAACAACCAGCTCGAGAATTTGAACTCGGGGCTGTATCGATCGATGTGATTCAGGACTTTGACGAAGGAATCCTGCGACAAGTCTTCGGCCAGCTCCCGGTCTCGCACCATGCGGAAGACGAGGGAGAACACCGGCCGCTCGTAGCGGCGCACCAGTTCGCGGAAAGCGAGCTCGCGCCCCTGCTGGGCAAGACGAACGACGTCGGCATCGGGGAGAGCGGCCAGCTCGTCGGGATTCGGCATTCGGTGTGCTGGCGTCAACCCGGCGTGC
>JAYUWD010000097.1:0-2203 GCA_043753735.1 Gemmatimonadaceae bacterium | reverse complement strand
ATGTGGGCGCCTTTGTTGGTGGCAGTACACTGCGCGAATACGGCATGGGGTTGGCCGAAGGGGCACCGCCATCTGCCGCACTCGAGGCAATGAAGGGGGCGGCCGCGCGTGCTATGCAGGACGGCGCGCTCGGATTCTCGACGGCGCTGATCTATCCGCCCAGCACCTTCGCGACCACCGCAGAACTGGTCGAGATCGCCAAGGTCGTGCGGAACGCCGGCGGCATCTACATCACGCACATGCGCTCGGAGGGGGACAAGCTGCTCGAGTCCATCGACGAGGTCATTCGCATCAGCCGAGAGAGCGGCATCCCGGCGGAAATCTATCATCTCAAGGCGAGCGGTATCCGCAACTATGCCAAGGGTCCGCAAGCGATCGCACGCATCGATGCAGCGCGTGCGGAAGGACTCGATGTGCAGGCGGACATGTACCCGTACACGGCGGGTGCGACGGGGCTGAGCTCCTGTTTGCCACCGTGGAGCGCGGCGGATGGTAAACTGTTCGAAAATCTTGCCAGCAAGGCGATGCGCGCGAAGATGCGCGCCGAAATGGAGCATCAGACGTTTGATTGGGAGAACCTGTGCGAGCTTGCGACGCCGCCGAATGTTCTGATTTCCCGCCTGAATGCGCCATCACTGGAGCGGTATGCCGGCATGCGTCTTTCGGCCATCGCCGATGCGATGAAGACCGACTGGATCGAGGCCGTGATGAATCTGGTGCAAACGGAGCATAACCGCGTCGAGACCACGTACTTCATGATGGATGAGGACAACGTGCGCCTGAATCTGCGGCAGCCCTGGATGAAGATCGGCACCGACGCGGGAGCGATCGATCCGGCGACCTTCACGGGGCTCGTGCATCCCCGGGCGCTGGGCACTTTTCCGCGCATTCTTGGCCGCTATGTGCGCGAGGAGCGTCTCATGCCGCTTGAGGAGGCAGTACGCAAGATGACCTCAGCGACGGCGACGCGACTTTCGCTGCATCAGCGTGGCCTGCTCAAGCCGGGGATGTACGCCGATATTGTGCTGTTCGACCCGCGCACCATCATCGACAAGGCTACCTTCGAAAAGCCGCTGCAGCCCTCGATTGGTGTCCGCGATGTTTTCGTCAACGGCATCGCGGTGCTCCGCGACGGCGTTCACACCGGCGCCAAGCCCGGCCACGTGGTACGTGGGCCAGGGTTCGGGCGTTAGCGCTTATCGACGACCGACTTTCGAGTCTGCCGTCGGGCTGGCGAGAATGATTTTTCGAAGTTGTAAAAAACAAGAACGCCCCGATCATCCGATCGGGGCATTCTCCAACTGGGTAGCTGCAGCGGTTACCTGTTGCGACGACGCCGGGCGACCAAGCCCATTGCGGCGAGGCCGGCTGCCAGCAAGGCGTACGTGGACGGCTCAGGGACGGTGCTTCGTGCATCAGTTGCGAAGATGGCGGCGTTTGAGATGGACAGCTGCCAGTTCGGCTGGAGCTGGATCGTTGTCAACCCAGTGTTCCCGGCGGCGAACTTGAAGTAAGCCGTTCCGCCGCCCTTGCCGTCATAATTCGGGAAGTTGGCGTTGAACACGCCCTGGCCCCAATGCACACCGATCACGGTGGTTCCGTACATCGGCGTAAGGAAGGTAAAACTGGAAGAGCCAGAAGAGATGCCCGCCAACTTTTCCTTGAGAGTGGTGATCCCGCCGACCCCTAACGCTGTAAACGAGGTCGTCTGGTTGGCCGTGACTGCGGAGCCGTTTACGCCCTGTATCTCATTGCCCGACCAGAAGCCGTAACACGCCACGGGTGTGATATTTGTAAAGAACGAAAATCCTGAGCAATTCGAAGGTATTACCAGATTGCTCAGCTGCGCTTCGGACAGAGCGGGAGTGAGCAACACCGCGGCGACGGTGGCGAGCGCGTAGAGACGTTTCATGGTGATGATGTGCAATGAGTGGGCTGAAATAGTTCTGCGACTACACCGATAAACATCAAGTTGTATGCCCGAGATCGCATTTTGAAGGCCGTCTAACCCACCAGCAAGTAAAATATGCCGTAAAACCTTGTGCTATAATAACTTCATACGTTGCAAGGAGCGCAAGGGCGGATCCGTGCGCCACTCTGCGGTCTTAAGGGCGGCCCAAAAAAAACAAGGAGCTGTTGACTGGACGCAACAGTGTGTGGTGTCGCGTCGCAGCAGTTCAGCAGGCGCCAAGGGTTCCGCGAT
>JAYUWD010000096.1:0-2206 GCA_043753735.1 Gemmatimonadaceae bacterium | reverse complement strand
TCGCCGATATCAGGCATCGGGCCGTCCCCCTGTGGTAACGCTTCGGCCAAGTCCTGTCCCGCGCAAAAGCCACGACCGGCGCCGGTGATGAGCAGTGCGCGCACCATCGGGTCGTCGGCAGCCGTTTGCAACGCTGCCTGCAGCTCGCTTGCCATCACCCGCGTAAAGCTGTTCAGCACGTCGGGGCGGTTCAGCGTGACTATCATCACACCGTCGCTCACGTCGACTGCTATGAAGTGGTAGGACATGCAGCGCAAGATACTGCAGACGGCAACAGCCCGCGCCCCGTGTTGGCGACTTGGGGACCCACTCTCCCGTTGAGGCGGTGGTGCGCACACCTTTCAGCATGGCTTCAACCGCACGTCCTTCTGCAAGACCCGCCGCGACCGCTACTCCGGCCGTCGCCACGCCACCATCGCCCTACACCCCGACTGTGCGCAACGGTTTCGATTGGCGCCGCATCGCATACCAGGTGCTCGCGTCGCGCGCGCTCGACGAAATCGAAGAGGGGACCAATCGCAGTCGCGGTACGGTACCGCGCGAGCATGTGGTGCTCTACCAGTTTTCTGCACGCGGCCATGAGACCGCACAGATCATCCTGGGTCAGCTGCTCGACGCGCGGCACGACGGTGTCGGCGCGTACTATCGCTCGCGCCCATTGCTGCTCGCCCTTGGCCTCACACTCGAAGATGCCTTCGCCAGTCCACTCGGTCGCAGCGGTGGCTTCAGTGATGGTCGCGACATTGGCGTCGTGTGCAATCTTCCAAATCGTGACGGGCCGATCGTGTTGCCGATGGCCGGCGACGTTGGATCGCAGTACACCCCAGCGGCCGGTTGGGCGCAGGCGATCACCTACCATCGCGACACCCTCGGCGACGCGTCGTACAACGGCAGCATCGCGGTGGCGCTTGGTGGTGACGCGTCGGTTGCAACCAACGGATTCTGGGCCTCGCTGACGATGGCGACGACGCTCAAGTTGCCGATGCTGTTTTACATCGAAGACAACGATCTGGGTATTTCTGTGCGCGGCGATATGCAGACGCCAGGCGGCAATATCGCGCGCAACCTCGCGTCCTTCGGCAATCTGTTGGTGCGCGATGGGGACGGCACCAACCCGCACGAGGCCGCAGGACTATTGCAGGAAGCAGTGGCGCACATCCGTGGAGGCAACGGGCCCGCACTGGTGCGTCTGACCGTGCCACGGCTT
Source organism: Gemmatimonadaceae bacterium (assembly GCA_043753735.1). Lineage (GTDB taxonomy): Bacteria > Gemmatimonadota > Gemmatimonadetes > Gemmatimonadales > Gemmatimonadaceae > Gemmatimonas. The sequence goes on along the minus strand of JAYUWD010000096.1, from coordinate 999 downwards.
TGCAGTCACTCGGGCCCCGACAACCAGAAGGGCTACCGCAGCGCCGCGGAGATTGAGGCGGACGACGAACGGGATCCATTGCCGCGCTTGCGCGAATATCTCGTGCCCGCGCTGTTGTCGCCGGAGGAATGGTCAGAGATCGAGGCGAACGTGGCCCGCGACGTGGCTATCGCACTCGAGGGCGCGCGCGCACGCCCGATGCCGGACGCCGCGCACGTTGCACAACACGTGTATGCGGACGAATCGCTTGATGTCGCTGAACCCTTTGGTGGGCTGACTCGCGCAGAACGCGCTGCGCTTGGTGGTACCGACGTTGCCGAAACCGAAGGCGATCTGCTTCGTTTCGCCGAAGCGATACGTCGTACGCTGCGTCAGGAATTGGCGGTCAATCCCAAAGTTGTCGTTTTTGGTGAAGATGTTGGTCGCAAGGGTGGCGTGCATCTGGTCACAGAAGGGCTACAGAAGCAGTTCGGTGCAGAGCGCGTGTTCGACACCAGCTTGTCGGAAGAAGGAATCATCGGCCGCGCGGTTGCGATGGCGATCAGCGGCATGGTGCCCGTCGCGGAAATTCAGTTTCGCAAATACGCCGACCCTGCCGCTGAACAGTTGAACAACTGCGGTACGATGCGCTGGCGCACGGCCAATCGGTTTGCGGCGCCGATCGTGGTGCGCATGCCGGGCGGCTTTGGAAAAGACGTTGGCGATCCGTGGCATAGTCTGAGCGACGAAGTGCGCTTTGCCCATGCGTACGGTTGGCAAGTCGCGATGCCCTCCAACGCGGCGGATGCCGTTGGACTGTTGCGGGCCGCGATGCGCGGAGCCAACCCGACAATTTTCTTCGAGCATCGTTCACTGCTCATGACCGGCGACGGCAGCGCGCGCTACCCCGGCGACAGCTACGTGCTTCCCTTCGGTCGCGCCCGCGTCGTGTGTGAAGGTTCGGACGTAACGCTCGTGACATGGGGCGCGATGGTGCATCGGTGTTCGTCGGCCGCTGCG
>JAYUWD010000095.1:0-6875 GCA_043753735.1 Gemmatimonadaceae bacterium | reverse complement strand
TGCACCGGCAAACCCTTCTCGAGATTGCGCAGAATGCGGCCATAGTGCTTGATCGCGAGCATGGTCAGCGGCGTGCCGTAGGGAGTCTTGGGGTTGCGTGACTGTCCGTTGTCGGTGAAGACAGTGCCCCCATCGCCGCGCCCCGGCTCGAGCACTGTTGCCACATGTTCATTGACGATGAACGCTTGGTGTCGCGCGGCCGTGGCCTGTGCAAGTCGCGTGGCTTCGTGCTGACGAAGGCGTGCGCTGTCCTGCGCGGTGATTGGTGCGGCGGCCATCCCGCGCGGAACCGGCTGCGCCTGAGGTGCTGGCATCGGCGCTGCTTCCATGCGCGCAAGCTCGTCGTCCCTCCGACGTGTGCCAAGCAGTTCAAAGTGTGGCGTCACGGCGCGCATCGGTGCGGGCATAACGATCTTGCCGCGATACGTCGCGTAGTCGGTTTCACTGTCGATCTTCACACAAACGACTTCGCTCGTCACGAGACCGTTGGTACCTGACGTCCACGCCTGTGGATATCCGATGACGGAAAATGCGACCCGTCCGGTTACCCGCGAGTAGAACTTGTCGTTTGTCCACCCTCTACCAAACGGTCCCCACGTTTCGAGACGCGGATTGGTCATCCCCTACGACTTGAGTTGCGCGATGGTGTAGTCGGCGGGACGGCGCGTGATAGGAGAACCGGTGAGGCGGGGCCCGTACCCGTCGGTGAGATCGACATCAACATCATCACCTGAGACCGATTGAATGCGTCGTCGCGAATCTTGGCAACGGCGACGGCATCCACGGCCTCGTTGCTCTGTGCAGAAAGCGTTGTGGGACCAATAGCGAACGCTATCGCGAGTAGCAACGCGCGGGGCAACAGGCGCGACAGCTCAAGTTGTGCGAATGGGCGACGTGGGGTGGCGGTGGGAAACATGCGAATGCCAGCAAGAGACATGTTGCGAAGGCGGGGCGCTACACAGGCTCATACAAATTATCGCGTCAGTCGCAGCGCTTTGGAGAGTTGATCCGCCTCAAGGAGAACTTTTTCTGCGGCAGTCGAATCGCCGCGGGCAGCAAGTCCGTACGCAAGCAGTTGTGCCGTCATTGCGTAAACCGAAGGAATATTCACCGACGCGTCATCGACCCAGCCTCCTTCACGTCGAATCGCGGCCGGACCGCCATACACGGACCACAACTCGCGCGAACGTTCAACATCGATAAATCCCCCGGGGTACGCGACATACGCAGGGTTGTTCCTGGCCGGACGCTCGACGAGCCGCTGCGCGAGCCCCTGCGCCACGATGTAGTCGCCGAGTCCAATCGACTGCGCGTATCCGCCAATCGAGAAGTAGATCGGCCGCGTTGGGAATGCGTCGGTGATAAGCTGCAACACGACCAGTTGATCGCGCATGATGAGACCGGCCGGCACCGTTGCGTGAATGTTGTCGTGATCGAACTGCCGCGGCTCCCGGAGTTCGAGGTATTGAGGAATCGCGTCGGCCTGCACATCGCTGATGGCAAGCGGGGATGCTGTCGGTGCCACTCCCGCGAGCGCGCGATACGCCGCGATCCCGTCGCCGTTATACGGCTCGACTACGCGTCGACGCATCTGCTTGGGATACCAATCCGTGCCCAGGTACGGCACCAGTGCGACGGTCACATCGCGCCGATAGCCTTCCACTTCCTGCGCATACCAAAGCGGGAAGGAATCGTTGTCGCCATTGGTGACAAGAATGGCATACGGTTCAACAGACATGAGCAGATCACGCGCCCACTCGCGGGTGAATGTTTGCCCGCTACGCGATGCCTGTATGCGGTTGCCAAGTACTGGCAGACATGCAACGAGCAGTACCGGCGCAGCGAGTATCCATGACTTTGTGCGCACGGCCAGCCATTGCCATACAGCAGCAAGTCCTATCCCCGCCCACAAACTCCACGTCGCGAAACTCCAGACAAAGAAATAGTCGCGGTCACGCACTTCACGCGGCACACTGTTGCCGAGCTCGGAACATTGCCCCGGACCGTATTTGAAGTTGAGATAGAAGATCAGCGCCGGTGTGACGGTGAACAGCAGCGGGGCAATGTAGGTGAACGAGGCGCGATCGCGTCGCCAATGGAGTGAACCGCCCAGCGTGCCAAGTGCAAGAAACAACAACGCGAGGCTACGCTGCAGCGCGACATGCTTTTCAAATGCATCGCGCCACCACTGCCATTCGAAGTAGTGCCACCACATGCCAACCTGCGCGCTGAATGGCGATTGTCGATCGGCAACAGGATGTCCGCCGTACTGTTCGCGTTGAATGTTCGCGCGCAACCGTTGCCACGTGGTGTCGCTGAAGGTGCAGCCGAATTTCGGCGGGCCGTCGCACGCCGTGGGATTCCCCTCGTTGATTGCGGGTTGATGCGCGGCGCGGATCGGCTCGAACGCGAACGAACTCACACCCACCGCGAACAGCACGCCTGCAATTGCAAGCAGTCGCCAACGCATCAACAATGATGGGCGACGGAACAATAGCAACGCCGCTAACGCAGGCACAGGAAGAAATCCCGCCGGATGATTCGCGTACCCTAACGCGCACAGATACACGACAAGCACAAACAGCGCGTCACTCCGACGCGACTTTGACGGCGCGTCGACCCATCGCAATGCCAACCACGACACGATCGCCACGCCCAGCATTCCGACGGTGTACACCTTCTCGTTCACGACACTCTGATTCCACACCGTGAAGGTCGTCGCACCCAAAAGCGCCGCTACCGCTGCCGCCACATTCCGTTGAAGCTTGGGCATGGCCCAACCCCGCAGTGCACGATGCGCCACGAGACACCAGATCCCCGCCGAACAGGCACTCGTTGTCGCGGCCAGCAAGTTTACTCGCTCGGCATACGAGACGGGAATCGGTAACAGGGCGAACGTGTGCGCGATCAGCACGAACAGCGGATTGCCAGGCGGGTGCGGAATGCCCAACACTTTGGCGACCGCGATGTATTCGCTCGTATCCCACATCGCCGTTGTTGGCGCAAGCGTCACGACGTACAACGCGAGTGCCGCAAGCGCGACACCAACCGCAGTCCTACACGGCGGCGTATCATCGACTTCACGAACACTCAACCCGCTTTCGTCGCCGATCCAACGCGTGATGGCGAGCGGCACGAACAGCAGGTAGCCAACAACCAACAACGTCGCGCCGACACTCGTGCCGCCCTGCCAGAGGTTTGTGTAACCACCGATCAGCAGTGCTGTCGCAAGGAGCGCCCACCCCGCAGGGTGCGCGCGCGGTAGGCGCGAGAAGTTCACGTCAATGTCTGTTTTTCGAGGAAACATCTCGCGCAACCATGTGTCGCGTGTTGGATCGCGTATGCGTCGCGATATGTACTCGTAGATGTGCACTGCTTCCTGCGCGCCACGCGACTGCGACGCGACTAGGACTACGACTACGACAACGACTACGACATGACGCCAGCAGGGCCGAACGACGCGCGCTAGATCGAATCCGGCGTCGAGCGCGACGAGGACAAAGCGGGGCGTAATGGTGCCACGTTGACGACTCGCGTGTCGTTGACGACGTAGGCAAAGCGCAACGCATCACGCGGCACCAGTACGCGTGCGCGCCAGCTGTCCTTCGAATCGCGAGCGAGCGTGGTCCCGCCTCGTTGCCACGCATTGAAGTCGCCGACGACCGTTGCCGATCGCACCGACGGCCCGCGCAACACGAACTCCACGATGCGCAGCGTGTCGAGAAAACGTTCTCGAACCGTGTCGGTGCGTACCGCACCTTCGTGAACCGGAACGACTGAATCGCCAAGGATGAGCGCAGTCGTTTCGAGCGCATTGCCGTTTTGACGTGCATCGAGTCCGCGCAGCGAAATCGCGGCGGCGAATAACGCGACGAGTGTCATCCCACCAAACGGCGTCAATAAACCACGACGCGTCCACCGCGATGCACGCATCGGTGCAGTGAGCACGTGCGGCGCTGGCTCGCGTCGCACGCGATCCATGATCGCCGAACGCTGAGCGGCAAGTCGTGACGCCGATCGCGTGGTTGAACCCGGTGCCGGATTTCGCAGCGCGTCGATGACCCACGGCGATAGCGAGTGCTCGTCCCGTTCACGCATGCAAATGCTCCGAAAGCAGCGCGCGCAGTTGAGCACAGGCTCGCTGCACGCGCATTTTGAGGGCGGAGACGCCAACTCCAGTGATCGTCGCCATTTCGTCGTAGCTCAATTCGTCTGAAAAGCGCAGCACGATGGCTTCGCGTTGCGTCGGCCCGAGACGGGACAGCGCGAGCGCCAATTCATCATGCCGCGCGGCGCGTTCAATCGCTTCGACGGCTTCGTCGCGTCCAAACTCTGCGGACGCGAGCGAGTCGAGGCTTCGCAAGTCGGGACCGCTCCAGCGACGATCCCGCGCCGCATTGGTGCGACAGCGATTTACGACAACATGCAGCAGCCACGCGCCAAACCGATCGCGTTCGCGATAGTTTCCAAGATGGCGATACGCGCGTACAAACGCTTCCTGCACCGCGTCCTCGGCGTCGTCACCGTCGCCAAGCAGATGCGTCGCCACACGCAAGCACTGCGCGTGGTGCCGGTCGACGAGAAGCGAGAATGCCTCGATATCGCCAGCGAGCACGCGTCGGACGACCTGCGAGTCCGATTGCACAGCTGTGGGTGAATCCGGGAGCTCCGGCTGATAATCCGGTGTTGGCATGCCCACTAACCTGAGGAACCAGCGGATGGTCACATAAAAAGGAACGCAGTGACCGCAAACTTTCCATCCCGAATTGGCTGGGCGGCGGGCTGGGTGGAGCGCCCAACGTCGGACGACTGACCCAATGCCGGAGCACTCGGTCGTTCTTTCGTTCGTGTCGGAACGCGAAATTCACGCGCTTCAACTGCTGTTCGTAGGAATACGGAATGCCACGCAAGACCAAACGAACCTTTGCGCTGTTTTGTGAAGACGTTGCTCGCGTCCGATGGCGATTTGTTGGACGGAGGCAATTCTGATCGTCGCGCAATGGCGACACATTTCATTCGAGATGAGTCTGCGGAGATTCAGTTTAGACGATCTGAAGGTTGGCCGTAGTCGCCTCTTCGCTTCTGTCCAGACGCCGAGTTGCCGTCCAACGGCGCGTATGCAGCTTGCCGGTTTACGAATTGGCATTTCCAGACAAGCGCTCTGCAGCCCGTAGGCGTCACGTTGTGCAATAATGCATTCGCTCGACGACGGCGTCCCTGAAAAGAAGTAGCCCCGATCTCAGCTCTGTTGAGCCGACATCGGGGACCGTCTCCCGGTAAGGAGAAGCTGCACGAACGGAACCACTGTGCAATTCGCTTCGCTCTTTGCATCGCTGCGGCATCGATCCACACGTCCGTGAGCCGGAACGGGTGCGACCAACAGCATACAAATTCTCCGTCATCTTCACGTCATTCATCGCGATCCCACGATAGTACGCGCCGAATTTGTGCGACGAAGCTCACGACATTCCCCGTAGTGCGGGAATCGTGCCAACTCGGAGGACGGTTGGGAGGTGACAGTTAAAGCCTGAGCGGTGGGCAAATGTCGAGTTTGGTAGATCAGCTCGCACGTGAAGCGAGCGCGGCCCTTACATCCGCGAGTGAGCCACCGACAGCGTGCAGCGCGACGAGCGCGTGATAAACAAGATCAGCCGTTTCCTCGGCTGCACGTGCCCGGTCTCCATCGACACACGCCACTGCGAGTTCGACGGCCTCCTCACCGAGCTTCTTGAGACGAAGGTTGCGGTCATTGAGCAGCTTGCGCGTGTAGCTGATTGCAGTCGAGCTGTCGGCGGCCCGTGCAGCGATTGTCAGATCGAGAACACTGAGCACGTCTGCGCCGAGCGCCGTTTCCCGGAAGCAGGAAGTCGTTCCGTTATGACACGCGGGCCCGGCAGGATGCACGCGCGCCAGGATGGCGTCCCGATCACAGTCGGCGGTAAGCGACACGACACGCTGCACGTTTCCACTCGTCGCACCCTTGTGCCAAAGTCCCCGCGTGCGCGACGTGTAGTGCATCTCACCCGTCGCGATCGTATGCTCGAGTGCATCACGCGTCGCGTGCGCAACCATCAGCACGATGCCGCTGTTCGCGTCCTGCGCGACGACCGTGACAAAGCCGTTCCCTTTGCTGAAATCGAGCGAGTCAAGATCGAGTGTCATGGTGGACGTCATGCCGTTTTTCCTGGCGCAGCTTCAAACAGAATTTCCCGCGTCGCAGATGCGAGCAGCTGGTTCGTGGCGATCACACTTCCACCGAATGCGGTGTGCGCCCCGCTCCACGACGTGAAGACACCCCCGGCTTCGGTGACGATTGGTTGAATTGCGGCTGCATCCCATGGATTCACGATATCATCGACCATGATCTCTGCGCGTCCGGTCGCCAGCAGGAGATAGCCGTAGCAGTCGCCCCACGTGCGCACCACGCCCGCTCGCGCGGCCAGCGCACGCCACTGTTCGGCGCGTGCAGGACTATCAAGGAAGCAATCGTCGGTGATGAGTGCCGTCGCGTTCGAAAGTACACTTACCGTCGACACTTGCGCGCGTGATCCATTCCACCAGCACCCTTCGCCTCGCGCGGCGACAATCAATTCGTTCACGGCCGGATAGCAGGCTGCGCCCGCCAGCACTGTATCTCCCTCGCAACAGGCGATCAACGTGCCCCAGAGTGGCACACCACGCACGAACGCCTTGGTGCCATCGATCGGGTCGAGAATCCATTGACGGCGTGCATCCGGCCGCACTGCGGCAAACTCTTCACCTTGAATCCCATCGTCCGGGAATCGTTCAGCGATCCAGGAACGCGCGGCAAGCTCCGCTTCGCGATCCGCAATCGTCACCGGCGAACCATCCCCTTTCGTTTCCACGTTCACGCT
>JAYUWD010000094.1:0-2210 GCA_043753735.1 Gemmatimonadaceae bacterium | reverse complement strand
ACGCCGCCTATTTGGTGAAGCCTGTGACGGCGGTGCGCGTGAGATTTGGTACCAACGATCCGACGCCGTGGCCCCCCGAGATGCCGTCGGGTGAGAATCCACCGCCGGGCGGCATTCTCAATTACTACCTTTCGGCGGATGCGAGCAGCGCTGTGAAGCTCGAAATTCTGGACGCTGCAGGGAAAGTGGTACGCACCTATTCGAGCGACGAGATCGCGCTTGATCCTCAGCCAGCGATCGATCCTGTGGCGTACAACAAGGTGTGTCAGAAGACGCCGAGTGCGCCGTTTTGTGGTCTGCCGTTGTATTGGCCCGCGCCGATGATGGTTATTTCGGCGAAGGCTGGTGCACATCGCTTCAGCTGGGATCTGCGGTACGATCCCGTGTCGCCGGAAGATCTCGTGCCGCAGGGAGACGATGAAGCAACCGGCGCTGTACCCCATCGCACGTATCAGGCGATGAACACGCCCTGGGCACCGCCGGGCAAATACACCGTGAAGTTGACCGTGGATGGCAAATCGTATACGCAGCCACTGACGCTCAAGCTGGATCCGCGGGTGAAGACATCGCCCGCCGCACTTGCGCAGCTCGCCACACTGACTCGCGAGATGCACGAAGGTGCGGTGGCAACACGCCGCGCGTTCGTCGAGGGGCGCGCGATGGTCGCACAGTTGGCGAATATGTCGGGCGCGGATGTCGATGCGCTGAAGACCAGGATCGAAACCGTTGCGCCGGCACAGCCGCGCGTCGGGCGTGGTGGCCGTCGTCGTGGCCCTGGTGGCGCGGCGGCGAATGCGCCGTCTCTCGAAACGGTGAGCAACGCACTGCAGGGCGCGGCTATGGGGCTGCAGGGCGCGGACGTCGCCCCGACGGCGGTGCAGATCGCGGCGTGCATGGCGGCGCGCAAAATGGCCGCAGACGTCATGCCCGAGTGGTCAAGTGTGAAGGCTGCGGTGACCGGATTCAACGCCAAGCGGAAGGCCGCGGGACAGCCGACGGTCCCGATGCCGTAGACGGAAGGGCGGGGAATTAGTACCGGTCGCGAAGGCTTGGGTAGCGACGGGTTGAAAGAAAAAACAGCATGCTCGCGCTCTCCGCGCGGGCATGCTGTTTTCGATTGCAGTCGCACCTCGCAATATGGCCGGACGCTTTGACCGTTTTGCTGTTTTCCGCGCCCTGCGCAGCGCGTGAGTGCGGGCTATTACTTCGTGATCGTCAGGCCCGTAACCGTGGCTTCGGTATTGTGCGCGAAACGAATGCCATACACGCCATCCGTGGACTTGAGCTTGCCCGCGGTCACAAGCGTCGCTTTGTCGTACGAGCCGACGACCTTGCCGTTGATTGCGCATTCAACCTTGTCGCCCTTCACGGATACTGCGATCTCCTGCGATACCGGCGAACCCTTGCCCGCGGCCTTGTGCACCGCCTCGTTCGCTTCACCACGACCGTTCACTTGAAAAGGAGCCGGGCCCATGCCGCGCACGATGAAGTTGCCGTTGCCGTACGCGGCGCAGTACAGGTAGCTCTGGTTCTCGGTGCCCATATCGTTGCCAGCGATGACGATGCCGTATGGATGCGGGTGATCGTTGAGCCCCATGTAATCGGATTCGTTGAACGTCGCCTTCACTGTGTAGTTGCCCTTCGCCTTGTTGGCCGGGTTCCAGTAGGTCACAGCCGGACCCGTCGTCACCTTCAGCATCTGCCGTTTCTTCGAGCTCTTGCCATCAGCTGCGAGCTTGGAGTTGGCGAGCACCTGGCCCGCCTTCTCTTCCTTTGCATCGATCTTGCCCGCCCAACCGGCGACGGAAATGCCGCCGCCCGCAACCTTGCGGGATGATTCCTGATCCATCGCCTGGCCAGCGGAGATACGCGGCAGAAAAACAATGGCGGCGAGTGCAACAGCGGAACCGTACGTGCGACGCATGAATGTGTCCTCTTGGAAGGGAATGCTTCTGCAAAACAACAGGAAAAAAGAAAATGCCAACCCAAAATTGATACTCGCCGTCACAGACTCAGGAAATCATGTCCGGCTGCAGGACGTGCTCCACCACCTTCCCGTTTTCACTTGTGACGTGGTAGCACTTGGCGTCGGCGCGGGCCGACACGATCCGCTTGATCTGGTTGTCTTCGAAATACAACCCGGCATCGTTGTCGCACGCATACCCCGGCTGCATCTGCCCGGATCCGATCAGTTTGTGATATAGCGGGCG
>JAYUWD010000093.1:0-2215 GCA_043753735.1 Gemmatimonadaceae bacterium | reverse complement strand
GCGCTCAACCCTGCGGTGAATGTTGCCGCGATGATCGGGCTCGGTGCGGTGCGCGGTGTCGTTGTCGGCAACGACGATCGCCCAGCCACGGCCGACGAATTGCAGCGTATGGTGCAGATGGTCGAACGCGCGCTTGCCGAGGGTGCCTGCGGCGCTTCGACCGGCCTCGAATACACACCGGGCGCGTTTGCACCAGTGGCCGAGCTCATCGCATTATGCAGACCTCTGGCGTCACGTCAACTCCCGTACGCGACGCACATGCGCAACGAGGATGATCGCTTGCTCGAAGCCATCGACGAATCGATCGCGGTTGCACGGGGAGCCGGGTGCCCGCTGCAGATCTCGCATCTCAAGATGCAGGGAACGCGCAACTGGCCCAAGATCGATGCGGCACTGGCGCGCTTGGCCGACGCGCGCGCGTCCGGCTGCGATGCGATGTTCGATGTCTATCCGTATGTCGCATACTCCACCGGTCTCACCAACCTCTTTCCGGTATGGAGTCGCGACGGTGGCATGAGCGCATTTCTCGCGCGGCTCAACGACGCAACCGTTGCGCCACGTATTCAGCGTGAAGCGTTGGCCAAGGTGGAGCTGATTGGCGGGTGGGACAACGTGCAGATCTCGAGTGTGCGCGATGCCACGGATCGCGATGCCGAAGGCAAGCGACTGGGCCGTTACGCTCAGGCACTCGGACTCGACCCGTATGCCGCCACCGTTGCGTTACTACAGCGCAACCACGGTGACGTTGGGATGCTCGGTTTTGCCATGAGCGAAGACAATCTGGATCGATTGCTGGCACATGAGTTCAGCATGGTCTGTTCGGATGGCGGCGCGTTTGCGATCGATGGTCCCACGCGCGCCGGGAGTCCGCATCCACGGGGCGCCGGGACCTTCCCGCGTGTACTCGGGCGTTACGTGCGCGAACGCAAGGCGTTGCCGCTGGCCAGTGCCATTCGCAAAATGACTTCACTTCCGGCGGCTCGCGTTCACCTGTACGATCGCGGTCGTCTCGCCTCGGGCTTCGCTGCAGACGTTGCGGTCTTCAGTGCGACCGAGGTGATGGACAGTGCCACGTTTGCGAATCCGTTCCAATATCCCGTGGGCCTGCAGGCCGTTGTGGTCAACGGTGCGGTTGCACTGCGTGACGGAACGCGCGCGTCCAGTGGCAATGGCCGAGTACTCACTGCGCAGTCGCGCTGAACCGACACCAGCTCATTCATGGCCGCTTCCAGTTTGCTCGCGCTGATCGACGACATCTCGACGTTGCTGGACGATGTGGCGGTACTCACCAAGGTCGCTGCGACGAAGACGACCGGTGTGATGGGGGACGACCTCGCGCTCAACGCTGAACAAGTGGCCGGCGTGAATGTCGATCGCGAGCTTCCCGTGGTGTGGGCCGTGGCCAAGGGCTCATTCGTCAACAAGCTCATACTCGTTCCCGCGGCACTCGCAATCAGTGCGTTCGTACCGGCGGCGATCATGCCACTGATGATGATCGGTGGCTTGTACCTGTGTTTTGAAGGGTTCGAAAAAGTGGCGCACAAGCTGCTGCACAGCGACGGGGACGATGCAACGTTACACGCGAAACGCGTGGCCGCCGTCGCAAACCCAACGATCGATCTCGTCGCCTACGAGCGTGGCAAGGTGAAAGGCGCGATTCGCACGGACTTCGTGCTCTCCGCCGAAATCATCGTCATCACACTCGGGACCATGGCCACCGCCTCACTGCTTCAGCAGGTGGTCGCACTCTGCATCATTGCCATAGGCGCCACGGTACTCGTGTATGGACTCGTGGCGGGGATCGTGAAGCTCGACGACCTCGGACTCAAGCTGCACACGCAGGCCGGAAGCAGTGGTGGCGATAAAGTGCAGCGGAAGCTGGGTGCGGGGATTCTCCGTGCAGCCCCACTGTTGATGAAAAGTCTTTCAATTCTCGGTACTGCGGCAATGTTCACCGTGGGTGGTGGGATCATCGCGCACGGCATTCCGCCTGTCGCACACGTCATCGAAGGAATCGATGCGACTGTCGCGGAACGAAGTGCGCTGCTCGCCACCGTGGTGAACATGTTGCTGAACGCAACCGTTGGCATCGTCGCGGGTGGACTCGCTGTGTTCGTTTTCATGCTCGGCAAGCGGATGCTGGGGCGGAAGTAGTCCGTACCCCGTTCGTGACAACAACTGACGCTCAGTAGCGCGTCGTTTGTGGCTTGAAAGT
>JAYUWD010000092.1:0-2218 GCA_043753735.1 Gemmatimonadaceae bacterium | reverse complement strand
CCGCCACCTGCAGCACCGCGCGCACCACAGCCAATCGGGTTCCGCGCGGTACGACCAACGGCACCGTCACTCGCGTAGACGAGTAGGCAGCCAAAGAGACGACGGGTGCCGACCCGACCGTTGTCGAATCAAGCATCACGCTGACACGCCCATCGACACTGCCAGCGGCGCCAGCAACAACGAGCATCGCCACTTGCAGGGTATCGCCGGCGGTCGCACTCGAGGGCACCGAGAGCTCCGCAACGGCAGCATCGCGCTTGGCGACGCGCGGCATGACACGCACCGACGAACCGGCAGGCGCTTCCGCCATCGCTTCGGGGTCGTCCACTTCGCCATCCGTAATGAGCGTAAGCGGTCGGCCGAGTGCTGCCGCGCGATCGACGGCGGGACGGATACGCGATGCACCATCGTGAGGCATCGCGTTGGCCAATTCGCGTGCAGTGACCTCACGCAACGAGTCACCAACAAACACGAGTTCCTCGCTTCCTCCGGCCGCCGCGACCGCAGCCTTGCGAAGCGCTTGTACGGCCGCGCTGTCGTCACCAACGGCACGGCGCCACGACGCGGATGCATCAAAGGCAACAAGCGGTAACGCAGGCCGCCCAGGAGCCGCTGGCGCACCGATTAGAAGTGCGGCAACGATTGCCACCGCGGCGGCGCGAAAAAGCCCAAGCAGGAGCGCGCGAGGGAGCTCTCCGCGACCGGTTTGGCCGTAAGCGAGCCACGCGACGGCCAAGCCGAGTGCGAGGGAGATAGTCCAGCGGATCACGGGCGAAACGTCACGGAGCGACAGCGCATTGTCTACGGGGTCGCGCCGGATACTCCCGATTCTGGACTGTCAGCGACGATCAGACGCCGCCACGGCGCGCGGAGACCGCGCGAACGCCATTCGGAGCAGGCGGGATGGAGCCGGCGCGCTTTTCAAGCATCGCCATCAGCCTGGTTTTCGTCTCCCCGAACGCGCTTTGATCGACGGAACCGAGCGGTTCGCCGGTCACCGACTTGAGCGCCACGCGAGGGTCACGGTGAACTCCGCCGACAAGCACTTCGAAATGAAGGTGGGGCGCGGTAGCGAGCCCTGAAGCACCAACGAACCCGATGGTGCGGGATATCGCGACTGAGGCGCCGGCTTTGATGCCAGCGCCAAACGCACTCAGGTGCCCGTAGCGTGTCAGGAAACCATTGCGATGCTTGATCTCGATCACTCGTCCATAACCACCTTTCCACCCCGCAAAAACGACCGTGCCGTCGCCAAGCGCACGTACAGGTGTACCAGCCGCCGCCGCGTAGTCGGTGCCTTGATGCGCGCGCCAGATGCCAAGGATGGGGTGCTTGCGAAGACCGAACACGCTCGAGATGCGGCGGAAGGCAAGAGGTGCACGAAGGAAGGCTGCGCGCATCGACTTGCCATCGCCGTCGAAATATTTTGGGCGGTCGGCGTTGTGCGCGAAACGCAATGCTTCGACTTCACGTCCCTCGATGGTGAGCCGTGCCGCGAGAATGTTGCCCGCACGCACTGCACCGTTCGAGGCCCGTTGCCGCTCGACCAGAACACGAATGGAATCGCCCTTGTGGAGATCGCGGCTCAGGTCGACGCGGTATTCGAGAATGTCCGCGAGGGCGTAGGCTACTTCGTCTCGCACCGAGGCCGGAAACGAGTCTGCACCGTGTTCAACTGCCGCGGTCAACGTGGACTGAACCAGGCCACCGACGACCACGGTGTCAGTGCGCCACTCCAACTTTTCTTCCCGCTCCGACCACGTTTCTGCGCTGCGACTCAGGCGAACGAGTCGATCGATCGCGAGCTGCAACACGACCTCGGTCGTGCCGGAATCCGGATTGACGCGAGTCGTGATTGTGGTGCCAGGACGGATGCGACGTGCATCGACTGTGCTGGCCGACTGCAGGGCGCGGGCGGCCTCGTCGCGTGAAAGCCCGGCGCGTTCGAGGACGGCGAGCAGCAATTCGCCGCGCCGAACGGTGTCGACGCGAGTCTGCAGCCGCGAAACTAAGGAAGTGCGGGGCTCCGCGTCGAGCACACGCGCCGCAGGGCGCTCACGGACGGGACGCCCAAGGGAGATCGCTCCTGCGCCAACAGCGACACATGCGGCAGCGAGAAGCAGCGACCAGCGGGGCCGGTTCAATCCATCTGTCTCCGAATGAACGTCGGGATTTCCATATCATCCAACTCGGCGCTCGTGGACGTGCTCGCGGGCGG
>JAYUWD010000091.1:0-6905 GCA_043753735.1 Gemmatimonadaceae bacterium | reverse complement strand
GTTCACGAGAAGTGACCGAGTTGCCAATCGCGCCGGTGACGCGTTTCCGACAGCTCGGCGCGCCGCAATGACAGTCGAACGGCTCACTCGATTCATTCATCGTGACGGCGTAGTCGATCGTCAACTCTTCGCCGACTGCGATATCGCACCACGCCACGACATTCAGTCCGACAAAGCCCGTATTCGGTTCACACGAATGGTTTTGCGGTGCCCACATGGTCGGGTCGACATCCCAGAAAGCATACACTTGGTCGCTGAGCGGAACCGCGTAGTGACGAAAGAGTGTCTTGTCATCATCGCCCCAGGTGGTCTCGACATGCCGACGTGTCACGATGCGTTGCGCGCGGGCTTCACCGTAGTGCACGGTGTCTCCAGCTGCAAACGCTACCGCCGCAAAAATGCCATACCCTGACAGCGCATTGCCCTGCATTGTATAACGCGCGCGTGATCGACGATACCGCGCCATTCCTTCCGCGATGATGAGTTCCGCGAATCCAGCCTGCCCGACGCCATCGTGGAGGAGGATGAAGTCGGCCGAACCTTCGTAGCCGTCACCATAGAACACGGAACAGGTAAAGTTCACTTCCAGAAAGAATAGTTCACCCGCCGCATTCATGCGGAAGTCCATGCGTGCGTAGCCCACGCCGTCAAACGCCTTGAACACCCGACGTGCCGCGTCCTGAAGGTCAGCCGCCAGCCTTGCATCGCGTACAGGGATATTCGCCCGTGGGTGCAGATCGCTCGTTTTCAGCGCGTACGTCTTGAAGGTTGTGCCTTCAGGAAACTCGTATTCGACCGGGGCGAACGCTCTGCTCGCACCATGTCCCTCCACATCGCCGACGACAAGCACGGTGAACTCGCGTCCGTCGATGTACTCTTCGACCAATAGTTCAGGAAAGTCCTTCAGCAGCGTCTGCACCTGAAGACGCAATGCGTCCACGTCAGCCACGAGCGCGTGACTGTCGACGCCGAGGCTGTCACCAGCGTGCGACGGCTTCACGAAAAGTGGGAATCGCAGCGCACCCGCGGCAGCAGAAATGTCGTCGACGTGTCGCACGACGCGATGCGGCGCGGTGCGCACCCCAGTCGTGTAGGCGGCGTACTTCATCACCGTCTTTGGTGGATCGTAGAGAATGGCGTTGGGGCCCGTGTACGGCAGCTGCAATCGGTCGAGCGCGTCAATCACGTCTATGGAGGGAACGTCCCACTCCAGATACCCTTCGCACAGATTCACAAAAATGTCATATCCTTGGCCGGCACATTCCTTGAGTTGCTTGTACGTCGTTCGCTTGTCGAGGAATACATGGTCGACGTCGTGCGCGGAAAGAACCGCGGACAGGTTGCGGCGTGGGTCAAAATGCCGATAGTCGACGGTCGAGCGAGTGTAGTCCGGCTGCAGCACACACACCTTCATGATGTTACTGCGGGCAGGCCTGTCGATGCGTTGGTGCGTTGCGCATGCAATCGTACGGCGTCGTCGATGATGCACTGGACAAGGTCGCTGAACGATACGTTCGCGTACCGCAGGATCGCGCCGATCGAAGTGTAGTTTTCGTCTTCGGAGAGTCCGCATTGCGCGTTCACTTCGAGCACAAACAGTTCGCCCGTGGCGCTATCCATACGCAAGTCCACGCGACCGTAGCCGCGTCCACCGACCGCTGCGTACGCCCTGCGACTCACCGCTGCAATTTGCTCGACGAGTGCCGCAGGGGCAGGCGCGTACTCCCACAGATACTCGTTGTTACCCAGTGGTGTTTCGCGCTCGTAGATCTCCCACAAGCGATCGAAGGAAAGAAACTGTTCTGTCGGAGGCAGCATTTTGTTGAAAACCCGTTCGATTGGCGGGTAAACGATGCATGCATCCGGCGTGTCGACCGAGCCGACGATAAAGGTCGTGAACTCGCGCCCCGTCACGAACCGTTCGACAAGTACTCCACCACCGGCGAGATCCCATCCACGGTAGCCGCCACGCAAAAGCCCGAGCTGTTGTCCAAGCGCCTCTGCATTATCGACGACCGAGTCGACGGTAATTCCCATACTGCCGGCCGAGATCGCGGGCTTGATGATCAGGGGCGTACCGCATGTTTCAAATAGTCGCGGCAGCACCGTCTGCTCATCGACAATCATCCACGGGGAGGTCGGTATCGACGCGTCATCGAAGATCTGCTTCATCGTGATCTTGGACGTCGTGACGTCAAAAAAGTTTGCGTCCGCGCCCGTGTAGCAGAGCCCGCAGTCGTGGAGATGGCGTACGACGGAGAGTCCGGGCACACCATTGGTTTCGTCGCCGTCGCACAGGTTGAAGACAATCGGTGTGCTGATCGACGAAGAGCGTGCGATCTCGTCCACTACGCGACGAACGCTATCCATCGTCACCGGCTCCCATCGCCACTCGTACCCCAATGACCCGAACACACGGTCATACTCAGCGCGGCTTTGAGAATAGTCGTTGTAGTATTCGAGGTTTGGATCGGAGGTCTCAACGAATGGCACTAATACCCAGACCACGATCGGAAACGAGGGAGCCACGAGCGTTTCGGCGATGTGCGTTTCGGCGATGTGCATCGACCCGCTGGTCGGTAAGAGCGATGATGGAAACTTTGATGCCATGAAATCCGGGGCGGGGCAGTGCAGGGCAGGATGGGCACAAGCGAACACCGGCGTCGCCGGTTGTAAAGTCGTCGCGCGGAACATTGCGTAAATAGGGCCGCAATGCTGGACAGCTGGTGCAATCGGATGCACGGTTACGCATCGTGGGCGGTTGCGATTCGCAATGCGTGCTGCCGCCCCTCCCATACCGCAACTCACTCAACCGAATTCGCCATGTTCGCGTCCCTCATGCGCCGCAATTTACTACGCTCGCTCTCGCTGCTCACCGCGATCGGATTGGTTGCCGCGTGCGCGCGAAGCACTGCAACCAGCAGTACGTCCACCGGGATGAGCGCGGGGGCGACCATTTCGGCGGCGCGCCCAGTCCTTCCTGGCGCAGCTGGCGCCACGTCGGCGGTCGGTGGGCAGTCGCAGCACGCCATGGTGGTTTCGGCCAGCGCGATTGCGAGTCAGGCCGGCCGCGATGTGCTTGCCGCGGGCGGCAATGCAATAGACGCAGCGATTGCGACCGGATTCGCACTCGCGGTGACCTATCCGACCGCGGGCAACATCGGAGGCGGGGGCTTCATGGTCATCCGTATGCCCGACGGCCGCGCGACCACGATCGACTTCCGTGAAACGGCACCTGCCGCCGCGACCGGTGAAATGTTCACCGATTCAAGCGGTGCATACTCGTCGCGCCTTCATCATCGCAGTCATTTATCCGTGGGCGTGCCGGGAACCGTTGCCGGCTTTGCACTCGCACACCAGAAATACGGCCGGAGTGCGTGGAAGAACCTTGTCGATCCGGCCGTGAAGTTGGCTGGCGATGGCTTCACCGTGCCCAGTGGTCTGGCTGCATCGCTTAGTGGTGCCCTGACCCGATTCAAGACGTATCCCGCGACCGAGGCGGCGTACTCGAAAGCGGGTGTCGCGTATGCGGTGGGAGAGCGCATGCGCCTTCCCGATCTTGCGCGCACGCTCATTCGCATTCGCGATCAGGGGCGCGACGGCTTCTATCGCGGTGAGACGGCGAAACTCATTACCAACGAAATGAAGCGCGGCGGTGGCGTCATCACCGAAGCCGATCTCGCGGCGTACGAAGCCAAAGAACGCGAAGCGATCAGGGGGACATATCGCGGTTACGAGATCATCTCGATGCCGCCGCCGAGTTCCGGCGGTGTGGCGATGGTGGAGATGCTCAACATTCTCGAAGGGTTTGATCTCAAGGCCGCGGGGCACAACTCCCCGCAGTATGTGCATCTCGTGGTCGAAGCGATGCGTCGCGCATTTCTCGATCGCGCGCGCTTTCTGGGCGATCCCGACTTCGTGCCCTTGCCGGTCGACAAGCTGACCAGCAAGGCCTACGCCACACAGCTGCGGCAGACGATCAAACTCGATCGCGCAACGGTATCGGAGCCCTCGCAGATCGTGCAAGGTTACGAAAGCCCCGAAACGACGCACTACTCCGTTGTCGACGCGAGCGGCATGGCGGTATCCGTCACGTATACGCTCGAGGCGGGCTACGGACTTGGCGCTGTCGTCGCCGGTGCCGGCTTTCTGCTCAACAACGAGATGGGTGACTTCAACGGCAAGCCCGGTCTCACCGACAGCACGGGGTTGATTGGAACGCCGGCGAATGTTGCGACGCCGGGCAAGCGGATGTTGTCGAGCATGACGCCATCGATCATTGCGAAAGACGGAAAGCTTGTCGCCGTGATCGGCAGCCCGGGTGGTCGCACGATCATCAACACGGTGTTGCAAGTCGTGCTCAACGTGATCGATTTCGGCATGACGATGCAGGAGGCCGTGAATGCACCGCGCTTTCATCATCAGTGGTTGCCCAACACGATCAACGTGGAACGCAACGGACTCTCGGCGGCGACCGCGAGCGCGCTCAAAGCGATGGGACACGACGTGAGGTTTGGTGGTACCCAGGGCACTGCGCATTCGATCATGATCGACGGGAAAACCGGGATGCGCGTTGGGGCGACCGACCCGCGAGACAAGGACGCGGGGGCGGTCGGGTACTGAGGGCGCGGTGCATCACGTCAACTACTTCACCGTGAACATCGCGTGCGCCTTGCTGCGATCCCACAGGATTGCAATATCGCCACCTTTGCCCGCAGGCGTGACTTCGATCGTCATCTTTTCGACCACAGCAGGAGTCTTGTCCACGGTGAGGGGAATGCGCACGAGATCCTGTTTCGCGTCGTAGTCCGTGCCCCACTGCTCCGTCTGTTTGTTGACGATCAGCATCCATTTGCCGCCCTGATCGAGCAGCGTGTAAAGCGTGTACGTGCCGGCCGGAACGACGAGCGTACCAAACTGCAGCGCCTTGCTGGTGATGAAGTGTGTGGCCTTGTTCGCACCCGTGCGCCACACCATCCCCCACTTCATATCGCCGAGTCCACCAAACACTTCACGTCCACGCTTGGACGGACGCCCATAGTCGACAAAAATGTTGGCGCCAGCGATCGTGGTCTTCACCGAATCGCGCGGGGACGCGGGCGGCTGCTTGGCACCCGCGGGGGCCATCTTCATTCCCCCCTGAGCAACCGCGGGGAGCGAAGCAATGGAGAGCGCCGCAGCCGCGGCAATGGAACGAAGGAGCGTCTGACGAGAAGACATGGATATGAATGGAGTGAAAGGGACGGGATGTAGTGCAGGAAAAGTAACGGGGCAGGGGACCGGGAACCGGGGACCGGGGAATTGAGGAACGTCCGGCCTCAAGCAGTTCTGATTCGTGGGTTCGCACTTCGGGAAGTCCCCCTTCTTTGTCCCCTATCCCCTCCCCATTCCTTCACGTACCCTCCACCCAATGTTTCCGCTCCTCCTCCGCTACGCCCTGGTCGGCGCCTTCGGCGCTCTCGGTGGGCGCTCCCCCGCGCTCTCCGCTCAGCGATCAACGACTCGCCCCGCGACGCGATCCGCGCCCTCACTCGCGACCATCGCGCCCGACGACAGTATTCGCGACTTCGCGAAGCTCATCGCCGAGCTGTCCGAGGCCGGCGGATACTTCGATACCGACAACCTCATCTCGAACGAACGCAGCTATCTGCATGTGCTGAGAGCACTCGACCGACTGAAAGTGCGAGGCGGCGCGTACATCGGTGTAGGTCCGGATCAGAACTTCTCATATATCGCGCGCATTAGGCCTCGGATCGCGTTTATCATCGACATCCGTCGCGACAACATGTTGCAGCACCTGCTTTTCAAGGCGCTGTTCGCACGCTCGCGCAATCGCGCCGAATACCTCGCGCTGTTGCTTGGCACTGAAATGCCGGCAACGACCGCAAACTTCAGCCATCGAACCATTGAACAGTTGGTGGCGATCGTTGACGCTTCGCCCGGCACCACCGCCACAAGACGCACCGCGCAGCAAATCGTACAAGCCGAGGTCGCTCGCATGGGTGTACCGCTGTCTGCGCAGGATCTCGCGACGATCGAACGTTTCCACGGTCAATTCATCGCCGCCGGATTGGAGCTGCGTTTTACATCGATCGGGCGGCCACCGCAGTGGTACTACCCCACGCTTCGCCAGTTGCTTGTTGAGCACGACCTCTCTGGACGCACCGCGAGCTACCTGGCCAACGAAGCAGACTTTCAGTTTGTCAAGACGATGGAGCAGCGCAATCTCATTGTCCCCGTCGTTGGCGATCTGGCAGGCACGAAAGCAATGGGCGCAATTGGGCAATACATGAAAACTCGCGGCGACAAGATCTCGGCGATTTACGCGTCCAATGCCGAAGACTACGTCATGCGTGCTGGTGGCTTTGGAGTGTATGCACGCAGTGTGATTGCATTGCCGCGGGATGCGCGGAGTGTGCTCATTCGGAGCTGGTTTGGTGGCGAAGGTTCACACCCCGAAAACGTGACCGGCTATCACACCACACAGCTTTTGCAGACCGTGGACGATTTCGCCGCGGACATGAAGGCGACCGGCTATCTCTCCTATCGCGATCTGGTCAATCGCCATTACATCCCCCTCCGATGACGGTCTTTCGTTGTGCTTTCTGATCGTTTGCCGCGCGAAGGAGTACAACGGAGGGTGAAACACTTCGACACTGGAGATTTGTCATGATTGCCGTCATAAACGGTCGAAACCGTCTCTGTTCGTTGGCTCGTGTAGCCTCGAAAAATGTGCCCCGTCTCGGCGCTGCCATGCTGCTGGCGTTGCTCGTCGCAACTTCACAGGTGGGCGCGCAGGCGACAACGGCAGACCGGCAGACACGTAGGCAAGGAATGCGTGCGATGCCAGGGTGGATCCTCATTGGCTTCGTCAAGGACGAGCTGGGCAATCCGATCGAAGGCGC
>JAYUWD010000090.1:0-2223 GCA_043753735.1 Gemmatimonadaceae bacterium | reverse complement strand
CGAGACACGGCGCGGCGATCGCCTACTACACGCTCTTTGCGCTCGCACCCGTGCTGTTGCTCGTGATCGCCATCGCTGGTTTTGCCGTGGGGCGGGATGTCGTACGCAGTGAACTGATTGCACAAATCTCAGGGCTTATCGGGCGTGATGGCGCGGACGCCGTCCAGGCAATTCTCGAGCGGGCAAACAAACCGCGTGACGGCATCACGGCCACTCTGCTCGGATTGGGGGGACTGATCTTTGCTGCCACTGGGGCGTTTTTGGAATTGCAAGCCGCGTTCAACATGATCTGGCGTGTACGCACCGAGGCCAACGCAGGCTTCAACGTGCCGGATCTTGTCAAACGTCGACTCGTGTCACTCGGCGTGGTGGTGTCAATCGGATTCTTGCTGCTGGTATCGCTTTCAATCAGCGCGGGCATGCAGATATTCACGAAGTGGCTTGGGAGTGTCATGCCGGCATTGAAAGTGTTACTGGTGGCGATCAATCTGATCCTGTCGTTTGTGATCACCAGCGCGCTCTTCGGGTTGCTCTTTCGCGTCCTGCCGGATGTGCGGCTGCGGTGGCGCGACGTTGCTGTGGGCGCGCTTGTGACTTCGTTCCTGTTTGCAGTGGGTCAGCGGCTGATCGGTCTTTATCTGGGCAACAGTGCGCTCGCCTCACCATTCGGTGCGGCGGGAACGGTCGCGATCGTTTTGGTATGGGTGTATTACTCGACCCAGATCGTGCTGTTTGGCGCCGAGTTCACGCGCGTCTACGCCGAACGATTTGGTAGACGCCCGCCGCCGATGGAGGGCGCGGTCCGTGCCGAGGCACCGGTCACGTGAGAGTCGATCGCCGAAGGACTTTGTGCGGTTGTGCGATGCTGCTCGCGGCGCTGCTCGCACCTGCCTGGCCAGCCCGAGCACAGACCCCGTCCACCCGCGGCGCAGTCGTGACCGAGGTCAAGATCAACGGTGTGCGCTCGGTCGGCGCTAAGGAACTTCGCTTGGGACTGGCTACGCGTGCGAGTGCCTGCAAAAGCTTCGTCTACACACCGATCTGTTTTTTCAGTCGCGCTGGTACGTTCACGCGTCGGGCGTACTTCGACCCGATCGAGGCGCAGCGTGACGCCATCCGCATTCGCCTGTTCTATTGGCGTCGCGGTTATCGGGACGCGCAAGTAAAAATGACATCACAGAGCAAAGGCGGCCGAATCGCAGTGGCGTTCAACGTCATTGAAAATGAGCCCACACGGATCGACACGCTCATCGTCGAGCAGCCTGACACCCTTCTCCCGCGTCGTGTTCTGCGAAATGCTTTGACGTTGCGAACCGGCGACCCGCTCGACATGGTGGCCATCGACTCGGCGCGACAGCGGCTCCGTGCAGCGCTGTGGGATCGCGGCTATGCCGACGCAGCTGTGGATGTGGACACGAGTGCCGTATCGAACGCGACCAACCGCGGACCAGTCACCGTAAATGTTCGCCCTGGTCCACGCACGACTGTGGGAAGTATTCAAGTGGAAGGGAACCGCACCATCGAGACGCGCACAGTAAAGCGACTGTTGCATCTGGCGCCGGGCGATCTGTATCGCCGAGAGGATTTGCTGGAGAGTACGCGTGCTCTCTACTTATCGGGACTGTTCAACAATGTCGAGCTTATCGCGGAACCGTCGAGCGATAGCGTGAAAAAGCTGGTGGCGACCGTGATCGAGGCGCCGTTGCGTCGAGTCGAGACCACCGCTGGATTCACCACGGCGGATTTTCTACAGCTCGAGACAGTGTGGACACGCAACAACTTTCTGCGAGGTGCACGACGGCTGACGGTGCGCGGAACGGTGAGCAATCTGCTCGCACGCAACCTGAACGGTTCGGCGATTTTTTACGACGTCACCAACGGCGCTCTTGGCGGAGAGCGCGACCAGTTTCTGCGACCGACATGGTCGGCGAGTGTGGATTTTCTTCAGCCTTGGGCGTTCGGGCCAGACAACCAGCTCGGAGCGTCCATTTTCACGCACCGGCGCAGCGTGCCCGGTGTGGTGACCGATGTTGGCGCAGGGGCGACAATGGCGTTCACGCATAGGCCCAATCTCCGCACCAGCGTCACGTTGGGTTATACGTTCGAGGCGTCCGCAATCGATGCGTCGGACGTGTACTTCTGCGTCTCGGTCGGCCTCTGCGTGCGCAGCGCCATCGATGTCGTGTCCAAACGCAATCCGCTCGCCCCGATTTCGCTCGTGGC
>JAYUWD010000089.1:0-2224 GCA_043753735.1 Gemmatimonadaceae bacterium | reverse complement strand
CCGCATTCACCACGTCGTCACGAATCCCTACCGTCGACGTCAGCGTCCGACCACGCACGATGCCGGCTGAAATGAGAATCCACGGTCCGTGGCAGATTGTCGCCACCAGCCCGTTTGCCCGGTGCACGCGTTTCACGAGCTCCAGCACCGCCGAGTCGCGCCGTAGTTTGTCCGGCGCCCATCCGCCCGGCGCCAAGACTCCAGCGAGCGTCGCCGGATCGACATCCTTCACATCACGGTCCATCGTCGCCGGATAGCCCCACTTGCCGCTGTATTTCGCCTCGCCCATGCCGACCAGCGGCGCATCGTAACCCGCCTCCTCAAGCCGCAGCTTCGGATACCATACCTCAAGGTCTTCGTACTCGGGGCCGCAGAGGATGGCGATGGTGCCAAGGGACATGGTCAGCAGGATTGAAGGCGAATTGCGCGCTGCGAGCGAGAAAGCCGCGATCGGTAGGGCGCGGCCGGTACGCAACTATGAGCACGCGACGTACGTTGCAATTGTTGCGCCTCGCGCCAACCTCCCGCCGACGGCGCGTCCGTAACCACTTCGCATTCCGGCATGCAAGGAGCGACATGAAGCTGATTATTGCGATCCTCCGACCCGAGAAGCTGGCCGACGTGAAGCGGGCCTTGTTCCAGGTCGGGGTTACCGGAATGACGCTCTCCCGCGTCAGCGGACACGGCGGCGAACGTGATGTCGTTCAGCGCTACCGAGGCGACACCGTCGTCCTCGAATTCCACGAGAAAGTACGCATCGAAATGGCCTGCTCCGAGGAGTTTGTGGAGCGTGCGATTCAAGCCATCTGCACTGCGGCGCGTACCGGCGAGGTCGGTGACGGAAAGATTTTCGTTCTTCCACTGGACCACACGGTGCGCATTCGTACCGGCGAGCGTGACAACGACGCACTCACGGCGGTCAATGCCGACGACATCATGCGACGGACACAACTCGAAAGGCCAATCCCCAACCTGGAGAATCTATGATGCCTGTCGCGACGATCGCATCGCCGCTGCTTCGGGCCGTGGACGCCGTTCCCATCTCTTCGGGTGACACTGCATGGGTGTTGATCAGCACTGCTCTAGTGCTGCTCATGGTGCCGGGGCTCGCATTTTTCTACGGTGGGCTGGTTCGGAGCAAGAGCGCGCTCAATACCATGCTCATGAGCCTGGGCGCACTCGCGATCGTGTCAGTGCAGTGGGTATTCTTTGGCTACAGCCTCGCGTTCGGTCCCGGATCGCGGTGGATTGGGGGGCTCGCATACGTTGGCTTGCGTGGGGTGGGCGCTGCGGCAAATCCGACCTACGCCGCCACACTGCCGCATCTGCTCTTCGCTGCCTTTCAGGCCATGTTTGCTGGGATCACAGTCGCGCTGTTCTCGGGCGCGGTGGTCGATCGCATGCGCTTCGTTGCGTATCTGGCGTTCGGTCTGCTCTGGTCCACGCTGATCTACGATCCGCTTGCCCACTGGGTCTGGGGTGACGGCGGCTGGCTCCGCACGCTCGGTGCACTCGACTTCGCTGGCGGTACCGTGGTTCACATCAGCGCTGGTATCACGGCGCTCGTGTTGGCCACCGTCCTCGGCCCGCGCCGCGATTTCAAACGCGTGCCGAACGTACCGCACAACGTCCCGTTCGCGCTTCTCGGTGCAGGGCTGCTCTGGTTTGGTTGGTTTGGTTTCAACGCTGGGTCGGCGTTGGCGGCCGATGGCATCGCTGCGAATGCATTTGTGACGACGCATGTTGCCGCGGCAACGGCCCTCGTGTCATGGCTCGCGCTCGAACTTGTAAAAAACGGGCGTGCGACCGCAGTTGGCGCAGCAACGGGGGCAGTGATCGGACTGGTGGCGATCACACCGGCCGCAGGCTTCGTCACGCCACTGTCGGCGGTCGCAATCGGATTCCTGACCGCGCCGTGTTCATTTTTTGCGCTTAACTACCGCGCCCGCACCAAGCTCGATGACACCCTCGATGTGTTTGCGTGTCATGGCGTCGCCGGCATTGCAGGCGCATTGCTGACGGGCGTTTTCGCGACGAAGACGGTGAACCCCAACGGTGCCGACGGCCTCCTCGCCGGCAATCCCGCCTTGCTCGGCGTGCAGGCAATTGCAGTGCTCGCAACGATCGCCTTCGCTGGGATCGGCAGTTTCGCGATCGTCAGCGCGCTCCGCATGGTGATGACGCTACGCATCCGCGTCGATGCGGAAATCGCCGGCATCGATAT
>JAYUWD010000088.1:0-2232 GCA_043753735.1 Gemmatimonadaceae bacterium | reverse complement strand
GCACACTCCACGTGCGGAGCAACTCCAGCGGCGGATCCTCCGCATAGCCAAACACCCGTACGGCCGTTGGCGTGTCGTTTTGCGCCGTCAACGGTAGGGGCGTGCTGCCAGCGGTCGGTCCGATGGCTGTCGACGGTGCACTCGCGCGTTTCTGGGCAAGCAGGGTCGCCAGGGTAAGCAGTTCACCAGGCGCGGCACCTTCGCGCACCGTGAGCGACCCTGCGCCCACCGCGAGCAAACGCCGCAGCAACGCGGCCAGGTACGGTTCGGCGCTAAGGCCGCGCTTGTCGATCGACGCGCCTTCGAGCACCAGCACGCCATCGGTCACGCGACAGAGCATCGCGCCATCCCGCGATCGTGCCGTGAGTTGGCGCAGCGCGTCGCGCACACGATCGGGAAGGATACCGGGTGACCGTTTGTCAGCGACCGCTGTCTGCTCAAGTCGGTCAACGAGAACCACCAGAGCGCGCGCGACGGAGTGCGATGCCCGCGCATCGCTTGAGACGCCCAACATCGACGCGTCAGGGGTGCGCGACGCGGGCGAGCCGCGCGGAGACGACCCGAGCGGGTTCACGCGTGCACCATGATGAAGGGGTATTTTTCGCTCATGAGCCTCACGCTTTGGTCACCTGCTTCGTGGAGTTATCCACTTCCACCGGGACATCGGTTTCCAGTGGCAAAGTACACGTTGCTGCGGGACCGCGTAGTGGCTGAGAGGCTGATTGACGGGACTCAGCTGTACGCGCCGGAGTCGGTGACCGACGAGGCACTGCGTCGCGTTCACGGCGCCGAGTATTTGCGCGATCTCCGCGAGGGGACGCTTGATGTGGGGGCAATCAGGCGATTGGGTTTCCCGTGGAGCTTGGCGCTGGTCGAACGCGCGGCCCGAGCGGTCGGTGGGACGGTCGCCGCCGCGCGGCACGCGCTCTCTCACGGCCTCGCGATGAATCTCGCCGGTGGCACCCACCACGCATTTGCGGAGCACGGCGAAGGGTTTTGTGTCTTTAACGATGTGGCGATCGCCATCCGAACGCTCCGGCACGAGCGGCTCGCGCAACGCGCTGTAGTGATTGATCTCGATGTCCATCAGGGAAATGGCACACATGCGATTTTTGGAGGCGACGTTGATACGTACACGTTCAGCATGCACGGCGCCAAGAATTTCCCCTTTCGCAAAGTTGCCGGCACGTTGGACATCGAACTTGCAGATCGAACGACCGATGCACCGTATCTCGCGTTGCTGGCCGACGCCCTGCCGCGCGTGTTGCACGCAGCGCGGGCCGACATCGTTTTCTATCTGGCCGGTGCCGACCCGCACGAGGGGGACTCGCTTGGCCGGCTGGCGTTGACATTCGACGGACTGCGGCGACGCGACCGCATGGTGATCGAGGCGTGTCGCGAGATCGGATTGCCGATCGCGATCGTGATTGCCGGTGGATACGGGCGTGATATTCACGACACGGTGACGGTACATCGCAACACTGTCGAGATTGCGTGCGACTTTGCGTAGCGGTGTGCAATCGATCAGCAACGACAACGTTTGGCGCCCGGAGTTTGTTGTAGTTTCCAGCCGATGACAGCTCACCAGATTCCCGCTCCGCGCATCGACGGTTTTACGACGACCACGCCGGTGCCGCTCTATTGGCGCGAAGATGGGCCGGTTGCCGGCTCTCCGATTCTGCTGCTGCATGGTGGGCCAGGCGCGCATCACGACTACATGTATCCGCAGCTGTTGGCGTTGGCCGCGTCGCATCGTCTGATCACGTACGATCAGCGCGGGGGCGGCAAGTCGAAGACGGACGATCCCACGCTGATCACCTGGCGAACGCAGGTTGACGACCTTGCCCGCCTGATGCACGAGTTCGAGCTCACATCACCCATACTTGTTGGTTATTCCTGGGGCGCACTGTTGGCGATGCTCTACTGCATCGAGGCGTCGGAGCAAAACGCGGAGAACTCCGCGACCCACATGTCGATGCCGTCTCAGCTGATTCTCATTTCGCCGGCGCCGATCACGCGCGCGTGGCGAAATGAGTTCGAGGCGTCTCTGCTTGAGCGCCAGCGCGGTCCCGCCATTCGGAAAATGCGTGAGGAACTGGCTGCCTCAGAACTTAGAGAAACCGACATTGCGGCTTATCGCCAGCGCAGCTTCGAGCTGAGTGTGGCCGGATATTTTGCCGATCCGCGTCTGGCGCAGGCGCTGACCCCGTTTCGTGTGGTCGGACGCGTGCA
>JAYUWD010000087.1:0-6938 GCA_043753735.1 Gemmatimonadaceae bacterium | reverse complement strand
AGCTACCACTGTTGACCGATCGTGATCAGGCTGCCCCACTTTCGCGCTTGATCCACGGGGCGCGATACACCAACGAACACGGCGCCCCCAAAGAAGCGAAGCCCGGCGGTCACACTTGCACGACCGCCGCCCGTTGCGCGGGCCACCGGAACGAGCGCGCCGGTCGAATCAGCTTGAAGCCCGAGTCTGAGCACTGCCGCGCGTGCAGCCGCGTTGGGAGTTTCGGTCCAGCCACTTTGCAACCCTACGCTGGCTCCCGGCGAGACTGCGGGAAGAAAGAATCGTCTGATGCGAATTGGCTGCTGAAAATACTTGGTCGTGTACTGGATCTGCCCGCGTAGCACCGCGGCTCGCGTGCCGGCGAATGCCTTGTCGGGATAGCCCGGCAAATTTTGATTGTCGCCCAGTTCGAAAAGCTGTTGTGGCGGGAGACGATCGCCGAGGAGCGTGCCGACATCGCCGCGCATGACTGCAACGAATGGACCGAACAGACGACGCGCGACAACGCGTGTTTCGAGGCGCTGAAACGCGACCGTGCCGTCGCCACGTTCGTACGACAGTCGCGCGCCGATTCCCGGGCGCAGAAATTCAGCGCTGACGTCGGGATGCCATTCAGCAAGTGCCGCGCTGCGTACATAGCCGCCTTCTTCGACCCCGCGGTTGGCGCGGAACGCGTCACCCCCGAATGGACTCCGCACATACGTGGCCGGTCGGTATCGATCATCGGCAACACCAAGCTCGGCGCGCAGAGCAAGTGCGCGTCCGCCGATGCGGCGTAACGCGGCGACTGTTGCACTGCGGCGATCGACATAGTCGTAGGCATCGCGCGAACTGAATAGCGCGCCAAAGGAACTGCCCGAGTCGAGCGGCACACGAAAGTCGTTGGTGTTATCCAGCGAACGACCGCCGCGAACTTCGATGGTCCACGGCCCGCTCGCACGCTGCACGGACAGCCGTCCGCGAGCAGTCTTTTCGTTCCACGCCCAACCGGCATTGGCGCGAATGGTGACACCCGGTGCGAGGTCGCGAAGCGCAAGCTTGCCGCCGAGTCCCGTGTACACACCTTCGACGCGATTGAAATGGAACACGTCGGATGCGCGAGGTGCGGAGAGATCGAAGCGTGGCCGGCCGGTCGTACGCCAGCGATCGGGGCCGATATCGTTGAAGTCGTCGGCGTGCATCCCCGCAGTGATGTCGCCAATTCCACCACGCCAGCGACCGAAGCCATCGAGCGAGTCGGTTGGTGCGAACGAGAGTCGCCGCCTCGTGACCACGCGAGTGGAATCGGTGGAGAGCTGCGTAGCCATAATCAACGCTCCGTCGTTCACATCCATTTGCGCGAAGCGCGACACGATCCGGACGACGGCGCGCCCATCGCCAAGCAGCGGTGACGTTACCTGAAGTTCGATACGCTGCTTCGTCGGCAACCAGTAGTTGCCAAGGTGTTCCGCATTTTCATACTCGACAAAGGCGACCGCATCGACGAGGGCCGCACCCAATGGCGAACGCGGCGAGTTCAATCGCACGAAGGTGCCGCGCATACGCACAAGCGCACCGCGGGAGACATCAAGATCCAACTCGCCGTCAAAGAGAAGCACGCGCGCTTTCACGTCGGTGCGCGGCTGAACGCGCACGTGTACAATCGGAATGGAGCGATCGCCGGTGCGCATGGTGACGATCGTATCGCCGCCGCTGTAGCGATAATACGAGTCGCGATCGGTGGCGAGCGGATGCACCGCCGGCAACGTATCCAGCCCGTCACGACGCGCGCTGCTACGCGCCGCGTTCGCCGCCGCGGACGAACGACGCGTCACACGCAGGCGGTTGCCGTAAAGCGCTGGCTGCAACCAGCCAGTCTGAAAAACTGACAGCATGGAGAAGTTCGCGCCAATCTGTTGTGCGCGGTAGCCGACCACATGCTGGTCGTAGTACCCACTGCGCGTCCAACGAAGTTCACTGGCAATCTGCTCGATGGTGGTGACGGCTTCGTTGCCTTCTTCGCGCCGCAGCAGCACAGCAATTTCGGATTCGACCTGCGCCTTGTACGCGATCAACGACGGCGGAAGCACGTTTCGACGACTCGCATCGGACAGGAGTGCACTCAACGCGCGTTGCGCGGTGTCGCGTTGCGCGGTGTCGCGTTGCGCCGCGGCGCGCGGCGAGGGTAAGCGCACCGAATCCGCCGGCGCTGCCATTTCGCTCGACGTCTGCGCCCGGATGCTTGACGGCGCAGACGTTGCAAGCAATGTCACCAATGAGCACATGAACGAAAAACGGAGGCAGCGCATCGATTTCACTCGCAAAATAGGCTCGCTACCTGGCCTTTCCCGTTGCCTGAACCCGGTCGGCTGCAGCACTCCAGTCGTGTACCGCTTCATCCAGTTCATCCTTCGCGTCATCCAGTTCACGGCCGAGTACTTGCGCTCGCTGTGTGCCGGCCGGCGAATCGTACAGCGAAGTATCCTCGAGGGTCCGAGTAAGCTCCGCGATACGTCCTTCCAGCACACTTACACGCAGCTCTGTATCAGCCAATTCCTTCTCGGCCAGGCGCGTTGCCTTGCGTTGGTCTGTCGAGGGTGAGGCAGTGTGCCCTTTGCTCCCCTTTGACGAGGCGGCGGAGTGCGTGGGTTGTTTGCCTGCACGCGACGTTGCGTTGGTTTGCGCGTTGGCCTGCGCGCGCGCCTTCGAGTTCTTTTCGTTTTCACGCACAGTGACTTCGCGCGCGTCACGCTCCGCCTTGAGCTTTGCGACCGCGCGCGCCTCTTCCCACTCCGCAAAGCTACCCGGAAACACGATCATCTTCTGATTGCGCAGCTCCCAGACCTGCGTTGCCACACCACGCAGCACAGCGCGATCGTGACTGACAATCAACGCCGTGCCCTCGTAGTCGGCGAGGGCATCCTCCATCGCTTCGATCGATTCGACGTCGAGATGGTTTGTCGGTTCGTCGAGAATGAGGAGATTGGCCGTTTCCAGCGTAAGGAGCGCCAGTGCTACGCGTGCACGTTCCCCGCCGGAGAGGGTGCCGACGGTGCGCTGCACTTCGTCGCCCGAAAATCCGAACCGGCCGAGGTGGCCTTGGACCTGTCGACGTTCCCAGAGTGGGCGCAGGTTGGCAATGACATCGTAGATCGCCGCATCGAGCGGCAGGTGTGCGAGATCCTGACGGTAGTAGGCAACCGTTGTGGACGGGCCCGTTTTCACGGTACCCGAAAAAGCCGGATACTCTTCGAGCAACGTCTTGATGAGCGTACTCTTGCCAGCGCCATTCGGGCCAACGAGTGCGACCACTTCACCACGTTCAAGCATGACGTTCACATCGCGCACCAATTCGCGTGAGTCGATGCCAACCGTCACGTGCTCTGCCTCGATCACGCGATCACCGCTCCGGTTGCCGGCGTTCAGTCGCAGCGCCATCACACCGTCCGACCCGATGGGGGCCGAAAGGCGCGGCATGCGCGCCAGCAGCTTGCGACGACCCTTCGCCTGCGACGAATTCTGTCCGGCGAGGTTCCGCGCGATGTAGTCCTGCTCCGACGCGATTTTTTTGGATTGCTGCTCGAATTGACGCAGCTGCGTGAGTCGACGTTCTTCGCGCTGGGCGATGAAGGCCGCGTAGCCGCCGGAATAAGCGAACGCGGTACCGCCTTCAAAGTGCAGCACGTGATCGGCCATCGCGGCGAGAAATGCGCGGTCGTGGCTGATGCACAGAACGGTGCGATCGGTCTCGCGCAGATAGTTCTCAAGCCACGCAGTTGTTTCGAGATCGAGGTGATTGGTGGGTTCGTCGAGCAGCAGCACTTCGGCCGGCGTCGCGAGCTGACGCGCGAGTGCCACGCGACCACGTTCGCCGCCGCTCAGCGTACCAATCCTCGTGGTCTTGGCTTCTTCGGGGTCAAAGCCGACCCCCATGAGCACGGAGTCGACTTTCGCCGCCATCTGGTAGCCGCCGTCGCGCTCGAACCGTTCGAGATCGCGACCATACTTTGCCATCGCGACTTCCCCGTGATCGTGCTCGAGATTAGCCGCCTGTTCGGCGAGCGAATGTTCGAGTGCGCGCAGTTCGCCAAAAGCGCCGGCGACGATATCCCAAAGCGACATGTCTTCGGGGAAACGACGGTGCTGGTCCATCAGGGCGATACGCAGCCCGGGTTGGCGCGTGACCGTGCCGCGCGTAGGGGTGAGATCGCCGGTGATCAACTTGATCAGCGTCGTCTTGCCTGTGCCGTTACGTCCAACAACCGCCCAGCGATCGCCCGCGGTGATGGTGAACGTGATTTCCCTGAAAATCTCCGACGCGCCGAAATCGACGCCCGCGTTTCCTATCGCGAGCAGTGTCATGTCGAAGCCTCGGCGGCGATATGTGCAACAGCCTTCACAGCAGAACCCGAAATATGAGAAGTCCACGCGGCGCGAAGAGCGCCGGCGGAAGAACGAAGGGGAGCGCGATCTGATTCCAGCCAGTTCGCCACTCGACGCCGAAGTCGCAACGCATCGATCGCGTCGCGCCAACTCAGCGCCAGATCACCCAGTCGCGGCAGCAACATCACCGCGGGAATCGCGAACCACGTCGATTGGCCAATCGCGTACAGCCCGACTGCGAAGCACACACCAAGCGCCAAGTACCAGGACAAGATAAGGTAGAGCCCCGGCATGAACGCACGGGCAACGATTTCGGTACGGTCGCGCGCCGTCCGCTGGGCCTGCCACCAGATGTACGCGAACGCTGGCCCGTGAAGGAGCCAGCCGAGCAGGCCGATTGGGGTAGTGATGAGCGTGCCGGTCAACGATGGCCATGCCGGTTCGCCACCCTCGACCCCCGCCGCTGCGAGCACTCGCGCCGTGTCCCGCGGCGACGACCGGAGTCCTCCAGCGCGGGCCACGGCCGCAGTAATCGAGTCCGACAAATCGGTCAGGGTCTGGGCTGTCGCGTCAGCCTGAGCCAAAGCGGTGTCCGCGCGGGCTTCAACGATGCGTGCGCAGGCGATCTGAATTTGGCTGGCGACTTCCAGCACCGAGTCGCGTGGTGGGCAGATCACAGCGGATACGGCCGCGACCATGCGATCGCGTGATTCGGCCAGCTCCCAGCTCGTTGAGTTGCGCGTCACCGACAGGAGCGCCTCGCGCATACGGTCACGCATCGCGAACGTCAGTCTGGCGGCTTCGCGTCCGGCGCTCGGCGATGGCAGCGCGTTGGCGGAGTTGGGCTTGGTCGGCGCGAGGGGAGGTTGGGGAGCAACTTTTGAAGTCCCCATCATCAGCTCGCGCTGGCGGGGTTCGGCAAGCCATTCATCGACCAGGAACGGGGCGCTGATGGCGACGGTCATGTCGCTTCGCGGTGTTCGTGGAGCGTCGTAGTGCACACCGAAAGCGATCACTTTCACGCCTTTTACAGAGCCATTTAAGCACCCGTTGAGCGCCATCTTCGCGACACCTGATCGGAAATCGCCGAGTGTTGGCGATTCGCTTACGCCCCCCTCGGGAAAGAGGCCGACAACTCCGCCGCGCGCCAACACGGTGGTCACCGCCCGGAAGGCATCGGCGTTCATTGCTGCTGCGTCCACTCCTAGCTCCCGGATCCTTCGAGCGTCCCGGACCCGGGTCACCGGAATGATGCCGAGTCCGCGATAGACCGCCTGCGAGATTGGAGAGGTGGCCGCCGATATGGTCGCCACGTATTGGACGGGCCTCGGCGTGCTTAAAAACCCGCTCAGCGGATCAGGCAGGTCGTTCCAATGGTTGCCGATGAGCAGCACCGGCCCGTGCGCGGGTATGCGTTCGACGCCGACAAAGCAGCATTCGCGATAGAACCATCGCAGGCAGCGCCGACCAATCAAGCGTACAAGAGCTTGCATCATGAATCCGGAAGGAAGCCGCGCGAGAGGCAACGCGCCACCACGTAGGCCAGCCATGTTGACAGCAGCCATGCTGGCCCCGATGCTTTTCTGCCGCGTGCTCAATGATGATCGGCCATGCACTGCCGATCTCGCCGCTGTAATCGCACGCATGCAATCGCACGCCCCTCCCATCCAGGCGTGCGCCGCCCCCCCCAGTCCCGCCATGGAGGTTTTGATGCGCCAACGTTGTCACAGCTTGGGTCGACGAGTCAGCAGCAAGGCGGGTGTATTCGCGTGTGTCGGCGCGATGCTCCTCGCCGCTACCATCCGCCCGGAGATGGCGCGCGCGCAGGCCGCGACGGGAACGATCACCGGCACCGTCAGAAACAGCGTGCCCGGTGTGCCGCTCGCGAACGCGCAAATTTCCATCGCCGGTACAACGCTTGGCGCGATCACCAATGCGAATGGCGGGTTCACGATTACGGCGGTACCGGTCGG
The DNA here is from genome assembly GCA_043753735.1 of Gemmatimonadaceae bacterium. Lineage (GTDB taxonomy): Bacteria > Gemmatimonadota > Gemmatimonadetes > Gemmatimonadales > Gemmatimonadaceae > Gemmatimonas. The sequence goes on along the minus strand of JAYUWD010000087.1, from coordinate 603 downwards.
CACACAGGTTGTCCGCGCGCGTCTCATCGGATATCAGCCCAGCGAGCGCACGATCAGCGTGACAGCAGGTGCCACCGCCACCGCTGCCTTTGCGCTCACGGTCAGCGCGACTGCACTCGACGAAATCGTTGTTACCGGCACCGGCGGTTCGGCACGTAAACGCGAGGTCGGTAACTCCATCGCCCAGGTCAAAGTCAGCGACGTCCCGGAAGTGCCGACAAATCTCTCGCAGATGTTGAGCGGCCGCATGGCTGGTGTCACGGTCGGTGGCGGCGTGGGCAATGCGGGCAGCGGATCGGCGATCCGGTTGCGCGGCACGACCAGTGTGTCATTGACGAACCAGCCGCTGATTTTCATCGACGGCGTGCGCACACGCAGCGACGAGTATCCGCGCAACGGCATCTTCACTGGCACCACACAGCGCGGCGCCAACTCCAATTCCAGTCCGCTCAACGACATCAACCCGGACGACATCGATCGTATCGAGATCGTGAAGGGAGCGGCGGCAGCGACGCTGTACGGCACCGATGCCGCCGCTGGGGTGATTCAGATCTTCACCAAACGTGGCGCTGCGGGCGCAGCCAAGTGGCAGGCGCGGTTCAA
>JAYUWD010000086.1:0-20958 GCA_043753735.1 Gemmatimonadaceae bacterium | reverse complement strand
CCGATTGCAGCAGGAGTGCATCGCCTTCGACTCCGCGTGCGGCGAGTGCACTCCGTGCCGAATCGATGACGGGACGCGGGTCGACACGGCCACGATCGGGGTCGGTACCCGTGAAGTGCTGTTCAGGAAAGGGCGCGACGCCGTGGTCCGAGCCGAGTGCAAAGACGATGCGCGTCGAGTCGCGCAGCTTGTAGAGCGAGTCGATCAGCTTGCCGATTGCACGGTCGACGCGCAGCAGCTGGTCGTGTAGTTCGCGCGAATCGGGACCGTATCGATGTCCGACGGCATCGGTCGTGGAGAAAGAAACGGCGAGCACATCGACGGTTGGCCCTTTACCCAGCTCGAGCGCGTTCGTGCCGGCGAGTGCGAAGTCGGCGGTGACATCGTCCATCCACGGAAACTCGGTGAAGTCGATCCCACCCGTGCGCGCGTCCGCCGAAAGGCGATGCGGAAAGACAAAATCCTTCCCCTGACTTTCGATTGCGACTGAATCCTTCTCCGGGTATTGCGACTCAGCGAGCAACAGTTTCCAGTCGGTGCCAAGGTAGCGCGCGAGGAAGTTGGTCTCATTGAATTTCTGGACCCACGTCGGAATCGTGTCGGCGTAGTATCGACTAGTGGTGAAGCGACCGTCGAGCGAATACCAAAAGACGTTTTGCTTGGCGCGTCCGAGCGGCAAAATGGCGCCGCGATCTTTGCGCGAAACGGAGAGTGCGCGACTGAACTGATCGTTGGTGCGAATCCAGTCGAAAAAAGACGAGCCGCGAAAACGATATGGCGAGGCACCGCCACCGCGTCCGAAGAGGAGCGGAGACTGCGGATCGGAAACGCCGATGTCGTTGATGACTACGCCGGTATGTGAGGGGTAGCGTCCCGACCAGAGTGTTGCGTGTCCCGGCGCCGTCTCGGTCGTGGCGTGATCGTGAAAGGCGTTGGTGAAGCGCGCGCCGTTGCGCATCAGTCGACCAAGTCCGCCGGTGAGCTGCGGTGCGAAGCGATCGAAATAGTCTGGTCGCAGCTGATCGACGGTGATCAGTACGATGAGCGTCGGCGGCAGCGTCGTTGCGCGGGGCGACTGCGCGCGCAAGTTCGACGCCAAGAACGGAAACGACAATAGCGTCAGCAGCGATGCGGACGCGGTGCGCAGAGCAGAAATAGTCGGCATGAGCCGAAAGTTAACGCGCCGAAAGACGAGTAGTTGGGGGCGACGCGCTCGCGCCAGGACTGTTACGCGTTGCGCGGTATCGACGCGCGCAAGGAACTGCGGGAAGCAACTCAACCGGCGGCACCTGTCCGGCCTCATACGCGCCGCCGGATCGACGCGTCAGGACAGGTGCTACACCGCCGGTGAGCGAGCTACGCGGAGCGTTAACTCTCGCGGCCGCCATCACGCAAAAACATCGCGTGAAAAACCGCACCGTTCACGGAGGCACGTGAAGGTGTCGTCAATATTGCGTATTTCCCGCGAACGCACTAGTGACGACGCAAATTTTTTCGCAACACAATTTCTTCGGCGACGGCGTGTGCAACAACGAAGCACAAAAAGTTCTTGTTGTTGCCGACCTCGACTCAGCCGACGAGCGCGTCCTCGAGCAGCTTGAGCCCTTCGCCCAACTCGGCTTTGGTGATTACAAGCGGCGGCAGAAAGCGGAGTGTGTGTTCGCCCGCGCCAACCATCAGCAATCCCATATTGAAGGCGCGTTGAATGATTGCGGCCGCAGGTTCGTGCACGTCGACTCCCCACATCAGCCCCTTGCCGCGAATGGCGCGGATGCGGCCAGTCCGATCGGACATCGACTGCAGCTGCTCGCCGAACCACACACCCATCTCGCGCACATGCGTGAGCAACGCCGGCTCGGACAAGCGCTGCACGACGTGATGCGCGACGTGCGCGAGCAGCGGTCCCCCGCCAAATGTCGTGCCGTGATCACCCGGCTGCATGGCACGCGCGATCGTGTCGTTGACCAGAATCGCGCCCATCGGCAAACCACCCGCGAGTGGCTTGGCAATGGTGAGCATGTCGGGCTCGAACCCCAGTTGCTCATACGCGAAGAACGAACCCGTGCGACCGAGGCCACACTGGATCTCGTCGAGAATCAGCATGACGTTCCGCTCCTTGGTGAGCGCACGCAGGCCACGCAGGAATTCGGGATCGACCACGCGCACGCCGCCTTCCCCCTGGATCGGTTCGACAATCACCGCCGCCGCCGTTTCGGGATCGAGCACTGCGCGCAGCTCCTGCAAGTCGCGCTCGACGATGCGCACGCCGCCCATCAATGGACGGAACGGCAAACGGTACGCCGGACGATCGGTCGCCGCGAGCGTGCCCGGCATGCGACCATGAAACGATCCTCGGAGCGCGATGATCTCGTGCTTGGATGGGTTGCCCGTCGTGCCCGCCCAACGCCGCGCGAATTTGAACGCGCCCTCGTTCGCTTCCGCGCCTGAGTTGCAGAAAAACACACTCGACGCAAACGAATGCTGTACCAGCCACTGCGCCAACTCTTCGCCCGGCGCGGTGCGGTAGAGATTGGAGGTGTGAATGAGACCAGTCGCCATGATCTCCTGCATCGCGTTCATGACACCGGCGTCGGCATGGCCGAGTGAGGTAACGGCGATACCGGCAACCAGATCGAGATAACGTTTGCCATCTGCATCGTACATGAAAACGCCCTCGCCACGCACGAAGAGCGGCGCCTGTCGCTTGTACGTGCCCAGAATGGGCGACGTCGACGGTGCACCGGCGGGCGTCGAAGAAACCGGTGGCACGAATGCACTGTACGACGCGGCAGAAGCAGGCGAAGTCATGGTCGATGGGGTCATGGTGGTAGCTACTGGGTAGAAGACAAACGCGACAACAGCTCACGAACGGTTGCTACAGCCGTTTCCGGCAAAGAACGACGCGCGAAGGCACTATGATTGCGAAACCGTTGTACCCGCGTCGGGGACGGTGAGGGCGGCGAGATTGCCAATGCGGACATGGGCAACGCCGCCGATGAGCGCTTGCGCACTTGCATCGAGCTTGGCCGCCATGCCGCCACCAGCAACGCCCGACGCTACGAGATTGCGCGCCGCGTCGAGGGTGAGTGCGGGGACGCGCTGCTTGTCGGCGTCGAGTACGCCCGCGACATCGATCATCAGAAACAGTTCGGACGCGCCAAGCGCGGCAGCGATCGCGGCTGCAGCATCGTCGCCATTTACGTTGAGCGCGCCGCCGACCGTGATGTCTGCGTTCGCCGCAACTGGCGAGATGACGGGGAGAAATCGGTTGGCCAGCAGCGCGTCGATGATCCGTGTATTGACGTGGGTGGGTGCGCCGGAAAACCCCAATGTTTCCACGTCGATCGGTTCGGCGCGAAGGAGTGTCGCGTCTTCACCCGAGATACCGACGGCTGGTACGCCGATCGACGTGAGCGCCGATACGAGTTGCTTGTTGGCCAGCCCGGACAGCACCATGCGCACGACTTCGACTGCACCTTCGGTCGTCACGCGACGTCCACCAACAAACACCGGCTCTTCACCACGCATGCGCTGCAGTGCGCTGATCTGGTCGCCACCGCCGTGCACGACCACAAGCTGGCCGTTGTACTCCTTCCAGAGCGCAGCGAGTGCCGCAGGTAAAGCAGGATCGGATTGCGTGCGACCGCCAAGTTTGACCACGATCGGACCGCGCGCTTTGCCAACCGATAGGTCACCCGATTGTTCGTCAGCGTTCGGGGCCGTCGAAAGCGCGGCCGCGTTAATGGCGGCCATGGATGCAAGGGAAGCGGCGAGTGCGCCGATGTTCATCGGTGTGATTGCGTGGAATGTTGTAGTTGGTGAGCGACGATTCAACGCGGCAATCCGGCAGTTTCGTCAAGGCCGAGCATCAGGTTCGCGTTCTGCAGTGCCTGACCAGCGGCACCTTTCACCAGGTTGTCGAGCGCACTGAAGACGAGCATCGTCGGCGTGCGGACACCCTGCGGAATGCGCGCGTTGAGCCGAAGCACGTTGCGGTGCGCGATGTCGGTCAGCGCCGGCAGATCGTTGGTCAGTTCGATGAATGGCTCACTCGCATAGCTCTCGCGAAACGGGGCCATCGCATCGTCGACTGGACGCGAAAGCGGGACCGTGATCGTGGAAAGAATGCCGCGATCGATCGGCAGCAGATGTGGAGTAAACAGCAGATCGCAGTCGACGCCCAGATCGGTCATCGTGGCGCGCATCTCGTGCAGATGGCGATGCGAGTTGCCGACGCTGTAAGCGCGGAAATTCTCCGTCACTTCGGCGAAAAGCAGTTCGAGTTTGGGCGATGCGCCCGCACCGCTCACACCGCTGGCTGAGGCGATGGATACAGTTGCACCAGGCGCGATGAGCCCCGCCTTCGCAAGCGGCAGAAGCGCCAACAAGATGCTGGTCGCATAGCACCCTGGGTTGGCGACCACCCGCGCGCTCTTGATCTGATCGCGATAAAGCTCGGTAAGTCCATACGGCGCGTCGGACGGGACGCCGGCGGGCACGTTGTGTCCGCTGCCACCAAAGCCGGGGCGCAGATCGCTTGAGAGGTCGACAACGCGCGCCCCAGCGGCGATGACCTTGGCCACCCATTCAGCGGACGCGCCGTGGGGCAGTGCGGCAAAGACGAGTTCTGCGGCGCCGAGATCGACTTCTTCAGCGCCAACGAGCGGTATGGCGTGCATGGCATTGCCAGCGCGCACCCGCAGCGTGGTGCCGCGCTGCGCGTTGGCGGTGGCAAACGCGAGTGAGAGGTGGGGGTGTCCGGCGATGAGGGCGCACAGTTCTCGCCCTGCATAGCCGCTGGCGCCCAATACCCCTACGGGAATATCCTGCTGAATATTATGCACATTGAATGCATAATTTTGCATCGTGGCGCTGTCAATACGCTGGCCAGACGGTTACATCACGGTTGCCCGACAGAATCACGACGGTCGTCGGGCCCTGAACCACCCGACGCTCTGCGCGCTTCAAACGTTTGGCGAACGATGTACAAACGACAGCGGCTCGATCGACCGCGCGATCGGGTAAAATGAAGCAACCAGCGTGCGTTACCCCAAGAGGACTGCGTGGCCGACAAGACAGACCGACATAACGCGATTCGCGAGATCATTAGCGCGAGGCTGGTGCCGAGTCAGGAAGAGCTGCGACGACAGCTCACGCGTCGCGGGTGGGATGTGACGCAATCGACATTGTCGCGCGACTTGCGCGAGCTGCGGCTGGCGCGCATCCCCGACGACCAAGGCCGCGTACGCTACGCGTTCCCTGATGTCGGAGGCAACGACGTCGAGGCTCGGCGGCTGGAGGCGATGCTGCCTCAGTTTCTGGTCAGCATCGAGGCAGTGCAAGTGATGATCGTGGTGCGCACCGTTGCCTCGGGTGCGCAGCCGGTGGCCGAGGCGCTCGACAACGGGGCGTGGCCGGATGTCGCGGGGACGATCGCCGGCGACAACACGGTGCTGATTGTCTGTCGCTCGGTGCCGGGGCGCGAGCGTGTGGTGCGGCGACTCAAGGAGTATCTGCGCGGGCATCAGTAGCAACGAAAGCTGCAACTACATTCTCGCGCGGAGAGCGCCAAGAACTGCAGACAACGAACGGTTGTATTTTTGGAAATACAGCTGTGCCGCGGGCTCCGAGCGAGATGAGAATTCAACCAATCAAAAAGCCGGTCGAACAACAGCGCACTTCAACAACAAGAGTTCGATCTCATTCGTACCCGCTCCTATCCCGACCGCGAACTCGCTTGATTTCCCCGCCCGCCTCCGCGTGATTTCGTCAGCCCGCTGCGCTTCAGCGATATGCAGCTGCCTTGCATAGTTATCTCGCAGTCACATCGATTCCATCCTGGCAGACACACCGTGAGCGCAAACGCAGGCGACGCTGGCACACATAAACTTTGGGGCGGGCGCTTTGCCGGCGGACCATCGCCGTTGCTCGATGCGCTCAACCGCTCCATCGGCACCGACTTCCGCCTGTGGCCGCACGATGTCCGCCTCTCCAAAGCCTGGGCGCTTGCCCTCGGCCAGGGCGGTGTGCTCACGATCGACGAAGCAAACTCACTGCGCAGTGGACTCGATCGCGTTGCGGCGCGTTTGGCCGATGGCGCACAGCCTGTGGCGACCGACGAAGACATTCATACCATGATTGACCGACTCCTGCACGAAGAAGCCGGTACCGTCGCGTCGAGATTGCACACTGGCCGCTCGCGCAACGACCAGGTCGCGACCGCGTCACGACTGTGGACCATGGAGGCGTGCACGCAACTCGATGCTGCCGTGCGCAATCTCCAAGCGTCGCTACTGGCACAAGCCGAAGCGATCAGCGACGCGATTCTCCCCGCCTACACGCACCTGCAGCGCGCACAGCCGGTGAGCGGAACACATTGGCTCTTGTCGCACTTCTGGCCGCTCAATCGCGATCGCACGCGCCTTGCCGCCGCGCACCGCGGGGCCGCAACACTGCCACTCGGCTCGGGCGCCATCGCCGGCTCCGCGTTTCCCGTCTCGCGCACACTGCTGCAACGTGAACTTGGATTCGCTGCGATCTCGCAGAACAGCATTGATGCGACCGGCGATCGCGATTTCGTCGCCGAAACGTTGTTTGCCTGCGCAATGATTGCCGCGCACTGCTCACGTATTGCCGAAGACCTGATTATCTACGGGTCAAGCGAGTTTGGATTCGTGAAGTTTGGCGACGGCTTCTCGACCGGCTCCAGCATGATGCCGCAAAAGCGAAATCCCGACGTCTTCGAACTCGCGCGCGGCTCGGGCGCGCGCGTGCTGGGCGATCTCGTGTCACTGATGGGCACGATCAAGGGTTTGCCAAGTGGCTACAGCAAAGATCTGCAGGACGACAAGCGTGCGATGTTCAACGCGATCGATATGCTGCTGCTCGTTCTGCCGGCAGTGGCGGGTGCAGTCGCCGAGCTGCGCTTCAATCGCGAACGCATGCGTGCAGCGGTGTCGAGCGCAATGATGGCCACTGATCTGGCCGACTACCTCGTCCGACGGGGTGCGACATTCCGCGAGGCGCACGGCGCGGTTGGCTCGCTGGTTCGTCAGGCGGAAGAGGCCGATGTCGAGCTTGATCAATTGCCCATCGAACGATTTGCCGAAGCGCATGCGCTCTTTGGCTCTGACGCGCGCGCCGCACTCGGCGCCGATGCGTCGCTAAACGCGCGCAATATTCCCGGTGGCACCGGACCCGATGCCGTTCGCGAACAGGTCAAACAGGCACACGCGGCGCTCGCCACTAACCTCATCGTTGCTGAGAGTGCACCCTGATCGCGGTGACGACATGACCCCGTTGCCCACTCCGCTTTTGTCGCTGTGCGACGGCGTCATTTTTGATTGCGACGGTGTGCTCGTTGACAGCGAACGGATATCCAACGGCGTCTGGGCGCGACTGCTGACCGAAGCAGGATTGCCAATGACCACCGAGCAGTCACTCGGCATTTTTCTTGGCAACTCGATGGCGACGTGCGTTGCCATTGCGACCGACATGCTTGGTCATGCATTGCCAGACGAGCTTCTCGATCGCTTTCACGCGATCACAACGATTGAGCTCGCGCGCGATCTGGTCGCCGTGAATGGTGTCGTTTCGTTGTTGGACGCGCTCGATGCGGCCGGGGTACGCTACGCCGTTGCGTCGAATGGCGAGCACGAAAAGATGGCGACCACACTCGGCAAGACAGGACTCGCGTCGCGATTCGAGGGACGACGCTTTTCTTCGCTCGACGTAGGCAAACCCAAGCCGGCGCCGGATCTGTTTTTGTACGCAGCCGCGAAGATGGGATTCACACCATCGCGCACGATCGTGGTGGAAGACAGTCCGCTTGGCGTGCAGGGGGCGAGCACTGCCGGGATGACAGTCATCGGCTACGCCGAAATCGTTGCCGCCGAACGTCTGCGTTCAGCCGGTGCCAATGTGACCGTCACGAGGCTTCTCGACGTGGCACCACTGCTCGGCGTTTGCATGCCAACACACTGACTGCGCGCGTATCAAAACGCGTACCCGATCGAAAGCCGTCCCATCGGACGTGTGCGCGAATCACCAGCCATGTCGACCACTGACGCGACGTATCGCTTCACACCTCCACTTGTGGTCATCGCAATCCGTTGGCCTGGTCCCAGCAACCATTGGTAACCAACCTCGGTTGCAAACGTCGGCGCGGTGAGGTTGCCTTTGGGCAACTCACACTCGACGCCTGGCAGCGGGGCGCAAGCATAGTACGAAAGATCGCGCCGGATGAATCCCAGCCCCACAGAAACGGCGATACCCAAACCTTCGAGCGCGCGCTGGCGAGGATAAAAGCGTAGCTTGGCATCGATCGCTTTGTCGACTTGGTTGTACTGAAAGTTCATCAACGATCCCGCCACTGCGACTGATACGCGCGCGTTCAGTCGGCGCTCGTACTCGCCCTGCACGTTGCCCCAGAATGGCAGGAACGGATTCGTCGAGATGATCTGCGTTGGGCCACTGGCGCGGTCGCGACTTGTCTGCTGGCGCAGTGATTGCGCCGCCAGTGGTACAGCGATCAGTAGGGCGAGTGCACTGAGTGCAGTGACAGAAGGAATTGGTCGCATGATTTGAGGATGCGAGTGGTCGCCGCGGAGTGGACGGCAACTACAGCCGGAGCTGCAACAACGCTCTCGCCGCCGCCTGCCCGCCGCGCGCGGCTCCTTCGAGTGAACTGGAATGCAGCACCTCGCTCGCACGCCAGAGTCCAGGAATACCGCAAGCGATCGTGGGACGTTGATCGCGCCAGCCTGGTGGCTGGGCGAACTGGGCATATGGTACACGCCAGATCGCGATGCGTGTCAGCAGTGGCGGTGCATTGTCGCCGCTCGCGGATGCCATCATGGCGATTTCGCGTTGTACGGCTTGGTCGAGGAGATCGTCGGGGAGGGTGGCCGCTTCACCAAGTGCCGTTGCGACAAGCAGCTGTCGGCCGCTGGCATACTCGGGGGCGACATCGGTGAGCGTGACCGCATGACTCATCACCGCGTTCGGCTCCGCGTTTAACCAAAGCGCTTTGCCTGGCAGCGGCGAACGGTGCGTCGTGTAATAAAGAGTGGTGCACCCCCGAGCGCCTTCGGGAACCGCGAGCTTCACGCCAACAGTGTTGGCAAGCATCGCGGCAGCGGGCGGCGCTGTCGCCAACACGACATCGCTGGCATGGTAATGGCTGCCGTCGTCCACCGTCACTCCGGTTACGCGTCCGTCGATCGCGGTCAGGCTGTTTACCCCAACCCCGACGCGCACCGATCCTTGCGGCAACTGTGCCGCGAGTTGCGCACTGAGTGCGCCCATGCCACGCGCCGGGACAACAGTGTCGCCAGCGGCCAGCATCTTGAAGGTGAAGAGCAGAATCGAAGCGCTGGTTGAGAGAGTGCGATCAAGGAGAATGCCCCCATAAAACGGCGCAAAGAATCCATCGATCACTGCGTCCCCAAAACCGCGTGACTTGAGAAACTCGCGGGTCGACACACCGGCAAATGGCGCACCGAAGCAATCGTCGATCGTGAGTTGCGAAGCGAATCGTCGGAGCGCAAGCAGTCGCAGTTTGTCGCCCAGCGAAACGGCACGCGCGAGCACGGTATCGAGCAACAGTGCCGGGTCACGCAGCGCATCGCCGATCAGCGACACTTTCCCATCGCGCACAATGCGCGCGGCAGGAAGAAATTTGCGCAACGCCAGTGCATCGAGATCGAGATACGCGCTGAGCGTCGGATAGGCGGTGAAGAGCACCTGAAATCCGTGATCGACAACGACGCCATCGATGAGTGACGAGCGCGCCCGCCCCCCCACCTCCGCCGCGGCTTCGAGCACCAATACCGTGCGCCCGCCACGGTGTAGTTCAATCGCGCAAACGAGACCTGCGATTCCTGCGCCTACAATGATGACCGGCTGCGATTTGGGCTGCATCATCGAATAGTGCAAGCGCGTCGGGGCCAGACGCTATCCCTCAAGCGGCTGGCCCCGACTTCAAAAACCGTGCATTGCCTACGAACTAGAACTGCACGAGCACAGTGTTCCCGTTTGCGCGCAGCAACTCGACGGCGTGTTGCATCGCTGCAGTCGCATCTCCAGCGCCAACTTCGAGCTTCTGCGTTCCGTCAATCGACGCTCGGCCACCGGCGCAGCTGACTGTGATCTGCATGGGCGTGTAGATGCCCCCTGTGATCGCCGCGGCGAGTCCATTCAGGAACGAATGTTGGGTCTCGACTTTCGCAACTCCTCCCGGGCACGACTTGGCCGTCTCGGTGACCTTGGGCGGCACGAGCCCGTAGATGAACGAGTGCGCCCATGGGGTAACGATCGGGGCTCCAGTAACGGCACGGCCGGTGTCGATGACGGCATGGTAGCAGGCGGAGAGACCGATTGCAGATGCACATAGGAACGAGATAATAATTCGACGCATAAGCACTCCTGAGAAAGTGTCAGCAAACACGGATTGATCGCGCAGGTGCAGTTTCCCCGCGGGATGCGCAAAGATCGTACGGACAGACAATAAGTCAAGCGAGACAAAAAGAATCGCGGCCGACGCCATACTCGGCGCCAGCCGCGATGCAATCGATTTCTCTGTTTCGCTACATGAGTTCAAGTACAGCAGCAACAACTGCCGTTGATACTAAAAGCGTACGCCAAAGGTGATCGGAACCCAGTTGGTCGCGTTTCCGTTCGTGAACACATTCACAAATTTTGCTTCAGCGAATGTCGAGAAGCCGGAGAGCTTGAACTCGATGCCGCCACCCACCTGCACGCCCGGATCGCTGGAGGTCCTGGAAGACGAGACAGTCGTGAAGCTTTTGCCGTTGAAGAAGCCGACGCCACCGATGATGTAGGGCACGACGGTCGACTTGGAGACCGACGGGTGAATGATCGCGTTAGCGACAACACCCAGGTTGCGAGTGCTCGCGCTAAACTTCTTGTAGCTCCAGTTGTCGTAGCTTACGTCGCCGCGAAAGCTTACCGTCTTGAACGATGCGGGGCTGAGCCAGATGTGTCCGGTTATGTTGTAACCCGCATCTACGGCATCGCCGAGATCACCGACTGGCAGTGAAAGTCCACCGCTCACACCGAATGAGACCGGCGTCGTTCGCTGCTGCGCCGACGCGAGTGAAGGGGACGCGAAGATCGCGACGAGCGCGAGCGTACGAATGGTGTTTTTCATGAGCACCTCTATTCGGGTATAGCACGAACCCCGGTCACGAAATACTGCGTGTCCCCGAGACAGGAAGTGGGGAGACCGACGTGCTGCTCGTACCGTACTGCAACTCGCTTGCCACTCAGACTGTCGACGAGATGCGCAATCGAATCGCTGCGCACCGTGAAATTGAAGCTGTCCGAGCGAAAACCCCGGGCAATGTCTGTGTAAAGCGTCCCTTCCCACGTTTTACAGACCCAGCCCTTCCTCGACATCTTCTGCACGAAGCCGGCGCGCTCGCCTGCGGAGTAGGTGTACGTCATCGAAACGGCGGTCCAGATCACCAACCCCGCGGCCGGGACACCCAGTCCGATCAGCAGTATGAGTTTGCCCCAATTGCGTCGGGCAAACGACTTTTTGGGTGTAGCTGGCTGCACCGGTGTACGCGGTGCGCTGTCCTTGGGCGCGCTTTCGTCGTTCGGATTCGAGGGATCAACCATGACGAGAACTTGGGGTGGAGTAGCTGGACGCGCTACCTTTCAACGATCTGTACGGCATTCATCAGCCCAAGGTTCATGTCATCTCCACTTCGTCGTCAGTGCGTGAGCGTCCGAGTGCGCGGCGTCACAGTTGGCTCCGCCGCCCCAATCGTCGTCCAGTCGATGACGAACACCGATACGGCCGATCCGGCGTCGACGGCACAGCAGGTCGCTGAGCTGTTCGAGGCGGGATCGCAGGTTGTTCGCATTACGGTCAACAACGACGAAGCAGCAAAAGCGGTGCCGGAAATCCGGCAGCGACTGGACGATCGCGGACTGGACGTGCCGCTCGTCGGCGACTTTCACTACAACGGCCATCTGCTGCTCGCCAAGTACCCCGAGTGTGCGGCCACGCTTGACAAGTATCGCATCAACCCCGGCAACGTCGGCTCGAAACATCGCGACGCCAATTTCACGACCATCGTGCAAGCCGCGATCGATCATGGCAAACCGGTGCGCATTGGAGTGAATTGGGGGTCGCTCGATCAGGATCTGTTGACGCAGATGATGGATGCGAACGCAAACAGTGCGACGCCGCGCGATGCAAAGGACGTGTACATGGACGCAATGCTCGAGAGCGCACTGCGTTCAGCGACGCTCGCGGAAGAAATCGGGTTGGCGCACGACAAGATCATCGTCAGCGCCAAGATTTCGGTCGTGCCAGATCTCGTCGAGTGCTATCGTCGCCTCGCAAAAAAGTGCGACTATCCGCTGCACCTGGGGCTGACGGAAGCGGGGATGGGAACCAAGGGAATCGTATCCAGCAGTGCCGCACTTGCGATTTTGCTTAGCGAAGGGATCGGCGACACCATTCGTGTTTCGCTCACTCCCAAGCCCAATGGCGATCGTCGCGAAGAGGTGTTTGTTTCGCAGCAGATCCTGCAATCACTCGGCCTGCGTTCATTCGCGCCGCAGGTGACCGCCTGCCCGGGGTGCGGTCGCACCACGAGCACATTCTTTCAACACATGGCACAAGACATCCAGGGCTATTTGCGCGAGCAGATGCCGGTCTGGCGCGACACCAAGCCTGGTGTGGTGGAAATGAAAGTCGCCGTGATGGGGTGCGTCGTGAATGGTCCCGGCGAATCGAAGCATGCAAACATCGGCATTTCGCTGCCGGGTACATTTGAAGAACCCAAGGCGCCTGTGTATGTCGACGGCAAACTGTTCACGACTCTCAAGGGCGACAACATCGTCCCCGAGTTCCTGGTGATTCTCGAGGAATACGTTGCGCGGACGTACGGCGAAAGTGCGCTGCAGCCGGTGTAAAAACAAACAAAAAAAGTCGCTGTTCTAACCGCGCCCGGCGATATCGAGGTCGCGCGCCGACGCATCAAGCTCGTCGACAATCGGCGCAACAAACCCGATCTCGCGCAGCCGCTCCCCGACGCGACGATACCAGCGCACCGTTCCGTCACGGTCGACAGAAAACCGCCCCCAAACTGTTTCCGGAAACGAGGTGCGGCGCAGGTCGGAAAGAATGGAGTTCGCGTTGTGCACTTTGTCCGCTGCGCACACCCACAGCGATTCTTCCGACGCGAGCGACAGTCGTTCGAGATAGTCGTCTTTGCGATCATCGTACGACAGTTCGACGCCATCGTCATCGATCCGTCGTTCACTCACCGCGAGCACCGTTTCCAGTATGGTGCTCCCGAACTTGCGGCCGATCCGTTCCTGCAGCATCTCGTGCGTCCATCCATCGCGCACACAGTCGCCGACCACATCGTGCAGCACACCGGCGACGATCACATCTTCGTGGCACCCATAGCGCGCGAGTATCACGGCAACGTTGGCCGGATGCGTCAAGTAAGGCAGCTTCGTGCCTTTGCGCACCTGTTGGTCGTGGTGCTTGGCTGCAAATGCGAACGCGTGGTTGATCCGATCGGAGTAGCCGGTCATGCGCAGGGTCGGGATCGGGGAAGGCGCTATACTGAAAGCGGAACATACGTCTTCCGCGCGAACCAAGCCACCAGCGACTCGAGTCCTTCGCGGTCCTGCTCATCGAATGCTTCGGTCGCGCCCGAATCGATGTCGAGTACAGCAATCAATGCGCCATGCGCGTCAAATACCGGCACCACAATCTCACTGCGCGACCTTGGATCGCAGGTGATATGACCGGGAAATGCATGAACATCCGCCACCACCACCGTGCGTCGCTCGGCGGCTGCGGTCCCACACACACCACGGCCGAACGCGATCTCCAGACAGCCGAGTGATCCCTGGTACGGCCCGACCCTGAGTAACGCCCCCGGTTCGACCACGCGATAAAAGCCCGTCCACAGATGCCCAAACGCGTGATGCAGCAGCGCACTCATCGTCGCCATCGCTGCGATCCGATCGTCTGAGCCCTCCAGTAGCAAAGCCTGGATGTCGCGCAGCTGCGCGTATGCATCGGCGCGCGGTACTTCGCGCAGATCGGGGATCGCGGGTTCCATGGAGAATTGCTAGAAACGATCGCAGAACGTGTGTGTAAGGCGGACCGGAACGAGCTATTGCATAGGCCCGATCGCAAGGATCAAACGCAAGTCGAGCAGAAAGAGTGCGAGTCCTTGCACAATCACCCCTAAACCCGCCCCAATACCACCGGCTTTCGCGCCCCAGCGCCACGCCGCGAGTGCCAGCGTCACGCCGATGCCGATGTAGCCCGCGTCGAGCCCAGTGTTGAGCCAGAGAATGTTGATCAGTTGCTGGGCGCCCGCATAGTCGCGGAGCGCAAGACCGCGCCACGAAAACATGCAGATCACGAGATCGACTGCACCCCACGCCGCCGTCTGAATCGCGAAATGGCGGAGCAGGGGCGCGTCGACGCGCCGAATCATCAGCGACGCGAACAACAGCGTGCCCGTCAAAACACTGGCGCCACCCCACAGCGCCAATCGCAACAGATGTCCTCGCTCGAGAACGAGCAGTGTGTCAGCCCACATGCTGCGGAGAGTAGCAGACGCGCGTCGAGGGAGAAAGTGCAAATGGGTGAAGCCTGGTTTGACGGTGCATGTGCAGACCGATCATCCGGTCGGCAGGTCAGTCACCCAGAGCAATACAGCGCGTATCCGTTGTCGGCGCGCGCGCACACGCTCTGTGACGGCGGTCAACCAGGTGAGTGGCGTGGCAGCCAACCGGACACAGATGATCACATCATCCCCGTATTCTTCGTCAGCGTTAACGGGCACGTCGCTGCCGGATGGCCGGAGTGTAAGGTCGTACCGATCCCCCTCGCGCGCTCTCACATTGGCGGGCGGCCTCGCACGCAGCACGTCGACCGTGACGTCACGCGCCAGCATGATGGATGTGACGGAGGTCGTACTCGATGCCGAAGCCGACGCCACGTGCGACGCTTGGCATTGACGCAACATTTCGTCCACCAGATGCGGCGACGTCGCATCTTCCACCACGAGCGTCGTGCGTGATTCGCGCGCTGCAACGGTCGCAACATTCATCGCGACAACGGTCGCCAACCGCGCATGCTCCGCGATGATTTCCACGTCATGCGCAACATCGCCGATGCCAGTCAGCGCCAGGTGCAGCAATGGGTACGATGACTCATTGATGGCGATGATCGACGGTAGCGCGTCCCCCGTTCGACGTCGGGCCGTTTGTGGTGGACGGGAGTTTGACACGGCGCGCTGAACGATTACGCGCGCATTGGTCATCCGCTCAACCTCGGCTTCGTCGCCCACGGTCGGATGCCGCAACTCCCGCACGACCGAAACGCCATAGCCAACGCTCAGTCCGACGATCAGCGCGGAGAGCAGCATGGCAAAGGGCGGCACCGACACGTTGAGCCGAGCGCGCACATTCTCACGACGTTGTTCGAGGGCGGCGTTTGAAAGACGCACCGCCGCAAGCTGTTGGCGAACCCGCTCGATGCTGTCAGCCGCCGCGGCGCGACGCGTTGGCGCACTGTCGACCGCCATCGCCACACGAACTCGGTCGCGACCATTTTGGCGCATTCCGTCAGCAACCATCGAGTCGCTGGTCGAGGCAGCGATCGGTGACAGACTCGCGCTGCTGTCCACCCCTCCGCTCCGCCTACCAACAGCTCGTCGCGACTCGGCGATGACCATGAGTCGCTGGCCGAGTGTCGCCAGGCGGGCCGTCAGCGTCGCGTACCGTGCATCCGCTCCGCCAAGGGCAGCATAGGCATCACGCTCACGGTCCACCTGCCCAATGGAGTCGGCGATTGCATGAACGCGCGCGTCATCTTTCAGCCCACCTGCCTCGGCGAGTGCGAGAAAGTTTTCGGCAAGCGGAATTTCTCGCGCCCGCGCCATGCGCTTTTCGAGATCGACATCGACGGCATCGGGCACGACTGGCAAACTGGTCGTCGGGACGCCCGTCGGCTCGGTGATCTGCAGCAACTCAGCACGACGCAGGGCAGCCACTCGGTCATTCTCTTGCGAGGCCATCGCGATGATCTGCCGCGCGAGCGCTAACGTGTCCTGCGATCGCGGGAGCTGGTCGAGCTGTTCGCGATACGCGCGATCCACTTCGCGCGGCACCAGGACCAGCACGAGCAAGGTGGCCACCACCGCGAGTCCGCCCACGACAGTGATACGCCACCGACGACGCGACGCGTTGCGGGCGCGTGTCGCATACCACAGCGCGCGCGATGCGCCCATCCAGCGCGACGAACGCGGACGATCTTCACCGGGCGACTGCTGCGCCCTCGTCGATGGGTTCATCACCTCATCATCCATGACTGAAACGAGCGCGGGGGCCGACGCTAAGCGCCAGCCCCCGCAGTCTGCTACAGAACGATCCGCTTACTGGACCGTGATCTTGCCCTTCATGTTCATGGCGAGGTGCGGCGTGCAATGGTAATCGTACGTGCCAGCCGGAACGCCAGCGAACGACATCGTGTAGCTCTCGTTGGCGTTGAGCAACATCTTGCCAGACAGTTCGCCGGCCTGCTCCGGCATGTTGGCCATGAGCGTCGTCTTGGCCGCAGCTCCCAAAGTCGTCGCGTCGAACGCAACGTTGTGCGGGCCGCCGGAGACGAGCACGAACTTGATGCCATCGCCGGCCTTGATCGTGATGTTGGCCGGATCAAAACGGTAACCCTGTCCGTCGCCGATCATCTTCACTTCGTGCGTCGTACCCGTGATCGGGGCCATCGCGCCCGCGGCCGGAGCGCCTGCTGCTGGCGCCGGCGCTGCTGCCGCCGGAGCTGCTGCTGCTGCGGAATCTGCGGCCGGAGCCGCCTTGTCGCCGCCGCACGCGCTGAGCACGAGGGCTGCACCTGCCACTACTGCCTTACCGAAGAACTTCATGTCGAGAGGCCTCCAAAGCCTGATCGAAATTGTGTCATCAAACAGGATGATACCCTGCTGCCTGCAGGGCCCTGCAAGCCTTGTGAAGTTATTCACGAGCGTTCCTTTTTGCAAACTCCGGGTTATTCCCCGCTTGACGAGCCGATGGATAATGGATAAGCTTTGTTGTTCATGCGCTCAATCACCACCCGCCACCATCATGCACATCACGGTCACGGCCTGACGGGTCGCGGCGAGATGAGCGTGTGCGGGTAAACAGCGTAGCCAGCTAGCCCCGACGTCCAGACCGCTACTCAGCCCGTCCCTCTTGTGAGGACGGGCTTTTTTGTGCCGGTATCCCCGGCTTCCCGATCTCCCGCGAACCACCGGATTTCCCATGCTGCGAATTGCTTTGCCGAACAAAGGCCGTCTGAGTGAAGACACCCGCGAGCTTTTCAACGACGCCGGACTGGAGGTCCGTTCCTCCAGCGAACGCTCCCTGACCGCCTCGCTCGGTGGTGAATTCGAAGCCATTTTTGTTCGGGCGCAAGACATCCCCGAGTTTGTCGCGGATGGCGCCGCCGACGTTGGTGTGACCGGATGGGACCTTGTATCGGAGTCGGAACGGGCGCTCGTTTCTCATCTGGACCTGGGGTTTGGGCGCTGTCGGCTGGTGGTGGCCGCGAAAGACGACGCCGGGATCACATCGGTCGACCAGATCGGAACGGAGCTCAAGCCGGCCCGCGTCGCGACAGTCTTCCCGCGTATCACTCGTCGATTCTTTGCCGAACGCGGCCGGTCGGTTGAAATCGTGCCGGTGTCGGGGGCTGCGGAAATTGCGCCACACCTGGGGATCGCCGATCTTGTCGTCGATCTGACCTCGACCGGATCGACGCTCAGGGTGAATGGGCTTCGTGAAGTGGAGACGGTGCTTCTTTCCAGCGCCCACCTGGTTACCGCCATCCAAGGACCGCGCAACGGCGACCCATCCCGAAAGCAGGAACTCGACGACCTCGTGACCGCGCTGGCGTCGGTCATCCGGGCGCGTGGCCAGCGCTACCTCATGGCCAACGTGCCGCGCGATGCAATGGATGCCGTTCGCGCAGTGCTCCCGGGTCTCAACGGGCCGACGGTGATCGATATCGCCGATGGCGGAAGATTCGTCGCCGTGCACGCCGTCGTCAGCGCCGAAACGATCTATCGCACCATTTCGCAGCTTCGCGCCCTGGGTGCCGAAGGTATTCTCGTCACCCGTATTGAACGCTCGGTGCCATGAGTTCCGACACCATATCCAACGGCGGCACAGCGCTGATGCTACGCGGCCGCGGCGCGCTATCGGCGCTCGATGCCGCGACGCGTCGCGCGATCACGGACCGTACGCTCACGGGCGATTCGAGCGTGCGCGCGCGCACCACGGCGATCATTGAACGCGTGCGTACTGAAGGCGATGTGGCCCTCCGCATATTTGCGCGCGACTTTGATGGTGTGAACATCGAGCAACTCGAAGTGCCGCGTCACTACTGGCAGCAGGCACTCAACACCCTCGACCCGCAGTTGCGCAATTCACTTGAACGAGCTGCGCGCAACATCACCGCCGTGCACACGGCATTTTCTCCAAATACTGTTGAAGTGTCGCCCGAACCGGGAATTGTGGTCGGACGCCGTCCTGATCCGCTTGGTCGTGTTGGTGTGTACGCGCCCGGTGGACGCGCAGCGTATCCGAGCTCTCTGCTGATGGGCGCCATTCCGGCGCGCGTGGCGGGTGTTGGCGAGATCGTGGTCTGTTCACCGCCAAGCCCGAACGGAGTGCCTGCGAATGTCGTGCTTGCCGCTGCGGCGTTGGCCAACGTCGACCGCGTGTTTGCCATTGGTGGTGCGGGCGCGATCGCGGCAATGGCGTTGGGTACCGATTCGGTTCCGCAAGTTGACCGGATTGTCGGACCCGGCAACGCCTACGTCGCCGAAGCGAAGTTGCAACTTGTGGCGCACGTCGGCATCGATGCGCCTGCGGGGCCAAGTGAGCTGTTGATATTGGCCGATGAAACAGCGAATGCCGACGCGATCGCGCGTGAACTGTTGGCGCAGGCGGAACACGACCCTGACGCCGCCGTGATCGCCGTACTCGTCGGCTCCGGTGCCGGACTTGGCGCGGCTGTTGACGTACTCGCGATTGCAGTGGAAGTGGCGCTGATTTTGCAACTCGCGAGTGCACCGCGCGCCGAGATAGTGCGCACTGCACTCGCCGCGCGAGGCGCAATCATCACCGTGGGCACGCTGTCAGAGGGCATTGCATTTGCGAACGAATGGGCCGCAGAACATCTGTTGCTGATCGTCGACGACGTGCTGCGCGCGCAGACACTCGCATCGCTGCGCAACGCCGGAACGGTGTTTGTCGGCGACAGCAGCTCGGTGGCCTTCGGTGATTACATGACCGGGGCAAATCATGTGCTGCCAACGGCGGGCGCGGCGCGCAGCTACTCGGGCTTGTCGACGCTCGATTTTGTACGATGGACGACTTGGCAACGCGTTTCACCCGAGGCTGCGGCGCGTCTGGCGCAAGACGTTGCGCGGTTTGCTGATGCGGAAGGGTTGCCCGGTCACGCGGCCGCAGCGCGCGCCTGGGACGTACCTTCCGAGAGCGATGCGACGGGTACGAGCGATGCGACGGGTGCGGGCTCTGACGTGGCGGAGATGCGCGCATGACGCCAGTGGCGACAGATCGCCTGGCGATCGCCAGAGCCGCGTACGATGCGGTTCCGCTCTACGATCCCAAGCGCACACCGATCGAGCTCGATCTTACCGACAACACGAATCTGTGGGGCCTTCCGCCCACCGCTGAACGCGCGATGCGCGAAATCGCCGTGTCATCGGTGACGCGCTATCCAACGCTGTACGCCGCAGAGTTGAAGGAAGAACTGGCCAAGTATGTTGGCGTCACTGCCGACATGATCGTCACCGGTTGCGGCTCCGACGACATTATCGATTCGGCGATGCGCGCGTTTGGCGAAGCCGGTGACCTGGTTGCGGGACCGGAGCCGTCGTTCGCAATGATTCCGATCTTTGCGCGCATGAACGCGCTCACGTACGCAGGCATTACGGAGCTTCCGTCGCAGCAGCCAGACATCGACGGGCTCATCGCCACGCGCGCAACAGTGACGTACCTCTGTTCGCCCAACAACCCCACGGGCGCCATGATGGCACGCGAGTCGATTGAACGCGTGGTCAACGAAGCGACGGGCGTGGTGTTCATTGATGAAGCGTACGCCGAATTTGCGGGAGTATCTGCGGTCGACCTCGCCGAGCGATCCGATCGCGTGCTGGTGATTCGCACCATGTCCAAGGCCTTTGGTCTTGCCGGGCTTCGCATCGGCTACGCGATTGGTCAGCCCAAGCTTGTGATGGAAGTCGAGAAATCACGGGGACCGTACAAGCTGAACGCGATGGCGGAGCAGATGGCGATCGCTGCATTGCGCCACGACCGTGACTGGATCGATGAGCATGTTGCGCTCGCGATTCAGCTGCGCGAACGGCTGGCCAATGAACTCCGCGCCATGGGTCTTTCTCCCATGCCGTCGTCGGCAAACTTTGTTTGCGTACCGGTCGCGAACTGTGTTGCAGTGGGACAGGCATTGCGCGCGCGCGGCGTTGCGGTGCGGCCCTTTCCCGCGCTGCCGCATGTCGGTGATGCGTTGCGAATCAGTGTCGGGCCTTGGGCCATGTTGCAACGTCTGCTCGACGCGCTTGCGCCGGCAATCGCAGAGGTGAACAAATGACATCGCACCCGCCGGTATCAGTGAGCGGTGACATGGTTGTATCGGTGTTCGACTACGGCGCGGGGAACATGCATTCGCTGGTCAAGGCGCTCGAAATGAGCGGCGCCACGGTGCGCGTGGACACCGATCCGGCTGCGGCAATTGTCTCTACACACGCGCTCGTGTTGCCTGGTGTTGGCGCTTTCACGCCAGCGGCAGAACGCCTTGCTCCGGGTCGCGATGCGATGCGCGCCGCGCTACTTGGCGGGCTGCCA
>JAYUWD010000085.1:0-6962 GCA_043753735.1 Gemmatimonadaceae bacterium | reverse complement strand
GTCACCGCAAGGCTCGCCAACGCGGCAAATATGCCGATGCCAGGTAGCCCGCGCCCCGCGAGATCGCTGTAAAGCACCTGCGTAAAGTTGAACAGCAGTGCACCGGGCAGCAGCAACCGTAGCGGAACAGTCGCACTTGCGAAGGCAGAGCCAAAGAATCTTCTGATGAGCAGTGGTCCGAGCAGCGCGAGCATCAGTACTGACATGGTGGCAAAGACGAGCGTTACCCGCATCGTACGTCCTGTCAACTGCGTCGCGCTGTCTGCATCGAGGCTCGCGACATTGGCAAAAAGTATTTTCGCCACCACAGACGAGAACTTCATTGCAACTTCGGCGATCACGACGGCAATCGAATAGATCCCCACTTGGTCCAGTGTAAGAAAGAAGCCGATCAGAAACTGATCGAAGCGAAGATTTAGATAGTTCATGAATACGCCGACGTAGGAACGGACACCGTACGCCGAGAAATCTTTTATCAACGCGCGATCAACAGCGCCACGAAGCCTGCCGAGCCGCCGTTGAATCAGCGCCCATCCGACCACGGTTGACACGACAGTGCCGACGACTATCGCGGCCACCGCCCCCTTCAACCCTGCTCCAGCCGGCAGCAGGATGAGCAGCAATACGAGGCGCAGTATCAAATCGACAATGTTCAGACCGGAGCTCCACGCAAAGTTCTGCAGCGCGACAAACATGTACTCCGCGTACATCCGCCCGAGCGCGAACGGCGTCAGCAGCACAACGGCTAACACAAACTCTGTTGGGATGCTCTTGAATGCCAGCGGCGCATACCATGGCTGCGCGACCACGAGCATCAAAGCAGCAGCGACGCCGATCAACCACGACAGCGTCATCAAGTTGCTCGCAACATGCTGCGCTAGATACGTGCCTCGCCCAACAAAATAAACAGCCGATTGTCCGAGGCCAAAATTGATGACCAGCGTCACGATCACGCCGAAAAGCATCAAGAGCGCGTAGGCGCCTTGGCCAGCGGGTCCAAGCCCCCGCGCGACCACGGCGCTGATACCGAGATTGAGCAACGTCGTCAACCCGTACAGCATCACGCTGATGATCGTGTTCCTAACGAACGTCAACGCCAACTCCCCGCAAACGCACGCGCCACGCTATCCCACGATCTCGATGGTCGGCAACGGAAAAATCATCTTCCCGCCCCGCTTGAGAAACTCCGCCTCCCGCGCCACCAGATTGGTCCGAAAATGCCAGGGCATGACGAGGAAATAATCGGGGTTTTGCGCATGCGCCTCCGCCTCGGACACGATCGGAATGTTCGTGCCCGGCGTCACGCAGCCGTGCTTGTCCGGGTTCACATCGGCAATGCACGTGAGATCCTCAGCCGTCAGACCACAGAACTGCAGCAGCACGTTCCCCTTGGTGGAGGCGCCGTAGCCAAACACTTTTTTTCCGTCGTCGCGCAATGAGCGCACGAGTTCGGGCAACTCACGCTGATGACGAAATACGGAGTCGCGAAAATGATCGAACGCGGCTGCGGTGTCGATCCTTTGCGCGCGCTCCTGCTCCAGCAGTCGCTCGATGGCCGCGTGATTCGCGTGATGCGCCGAGCCACGCTTCGCGGCCGTCACGGCGAACGACCCGCCGTTGATGTCATTCAACTCCACGTCGATGATTTCGAGCCCGACCTCATCCGTCATCCACTTGATCTGCGTCAGCGCGTAGTACTCGAGGTGCTCCTGACAGATCGTATCATAGGCGCACGTGGCCAGCATGGACGGCATGTAGCTCTGCTCAAAGTGCCATACGCCATCGTCCGCCAACACGTCCGCCACCGCGCGCATGAAGGCGAGCGGATTCTCGAGATCGTAGAACATCGCGATCGACGTGACGATCTTCGCCTTCGTATCGCCGAACAGCGATTTGAAGGCTGCCGCGGAAAAGAAATCGGTCACGAGGCCGATGTGCTCGGGATAGAAATGGCGAAACTTGCCGGCGCTCGGATCGATGCCGCCGAGCCGCTGACCGGCCTGTTGGTACGCGCGCAACAAGGTCCCGTCGTTGCTGCCGATATCGAGCACCACGTCGCCGACACCTGGCTTGGCCAACTGCTCGAGCTTCGCAACCTTGGCCTCCAAGTGGGCAACCATCGATCGGTTGAGCCCGGAACGGTAGCCGTAGTTGTCGCCATACATCTCCGCCAGGTCATATGACTGGCGCAGTTGCAGCAACCCGCCTTCTCGACTCAGTACCAGCTCGACGGGTCCCTTGGTGACGGGCACAGTAGCGTCGCGCGGAAACACCCCGGTCAGGTGTTGTGTCCCGAGGTCGATAATAGGGATGAGCTCACTGCTGCCCGTCATGCGGCACTTCGTAATTTCAGTGTACACAAAACTCCCGATATGAATTGGGACAGGTCGTTGGATCGTTGCTCACGAAGGGTTCTGCTCAATACGTGCTGCATCACGCCGAAGCGCTCCCCGCTTGACGTCGCCGAGCGCCTGCAAAAACGCCATCGTCTGCGCGTCACCTTCGGCGCGACGACGCGCCACGCTGTCGGACACGACAGCAATTCCCGCACCGAAGAGGACGCCGACCACCAGACCCAGCAGGACGCGGCTTGCACGCCCGCGAGGCTCGGGGGCGACAGCGACGGCGGGGGAATCAACCATCGTGATGACCGGGATATCGCGCACTTCGCGAATTCGTACTTCTTCGTATGACTGCGTGAGGGAAGTGAACACCTGCTGTTGCAACGACACGGCCCGTTGCAGCCGGTCGCGCTGGAACGACAGCTCGGGGGAGCCATTGATCTGGCGATTCTTCTCGAGGAAGTTTGCCAGGCGGTCTTCCGCAGCACGCAGGTCAGTGGCGGCCAACTGCAATCGTGCCTGCACGAACTTTCGCTCGGCGGCCGCCTGCCCCTGCTTGGTGCGGACGTTGAATTCGTTGACGCCGTCCACCAGCCGTGACACGATCGACAGCGAGACCGCGGGCCAGCGTGTCGCCGCAGAAAGTTCGACGACTCCGGTCGTCTTCGAGACCGACGCGACCAGAAGATCCTGCAACAGTCGGACGCCTTGCTCCTCCCGCGCCTTGGGGTTCGGCTCCTTGATCTCCAGAATGTCCAGGATCGCGGTGGGTTTGCCGCCGTTCTCCGACACGCGCACGCTGTCGCGCGCAATTGCGGTGAGCAGCTCGCGGGACTTGATGAGGCGCACATAAAAGTCCGGCGTCAGCGTCGTTGATTGTGCTCCCATTGGGAGCGAGACGCCGAACTGTCCAGCCAGACTCGCCAGCCCCGAGCGCGATGCGTCGGTGCCCTGAGGCAGGAACGATGCGGACGCGCGGTAGATCGCGGGCTTGAAGGCGACCAGCAGCGCCGTCAGCACCCCGAACGCCAGCGTCCATCGCACAATTCGCCAGCGGTGGCGAAGCAGCGTTGTGCCGAGCGCGAACATTGATTGCTCCTCGCCAGCCGACCAGTTGACCTCCGCCAGTCGAGGCCTCTCGCTTGAAGGACTGGTGCTCACGAGGGAACAGGCTCCTGACGATGGTCGCCACTCCGCATGCGCACCTCCTGCTCTGCCTGCAGGACGTCGGCCTCCATCATCATCGTGACCAATCCGTCGAATGTCGTCTTGGGCTCCCAGCCCAACACGCGCCGCGCCTTTGACGCATCACCGAGCAGCACATCCACCTCGGTCGGTCGATTGTACTTCGGATCGTAGGCGACGTACTGCTCCCAATCGAGACCGACGTGGCTGAACGCCTTCTCGGCAAACTCGCCCACTGAATGGGTCTCGCCCGTTCCGATCACGAAATCGTCGGCCTCGTCAGCCTGAAGCATGCGCCACATGGCATCGACGTAGTCGCCGGAAAATCCCCAGTCGCGTCGCGCCTCGAGGTTGCCAAGAAACAGCTTGTCCTGCAGCCCGAGTTTGATTCGGGCCGCCGCGCGGGTGATTTTGCGCGTCACAAACGTTTCCCCGCGACGCGGGCTTTCGTGATTAAACAAAATCCCGTTTGCCGCAAACAAGCCGTAGGCCTCCCGGTAATTCACCGCGTACCAGTGCGCGGCCACCTTGCTCACGGCGTAAGGACTGCGCGGATAGAATCGCGTCTCTTCTGATTGTGGCGCGGGCGCACCGCCGAACATCTCCGAGCTGCCCGCCTGATAAAAGCGGATCTGCTTCCCTTTGGATTGCTCCGTATCGCGCACCGCCTCAAGGAGACGCAGCGTGCCCACCGCCACCACGTCGGCGGTGTATTCGGCCTGATCGAACGACACGCGGACATGGCTTTGGGCGCCGAGATGATACAGCTCGTCCGGCACTATTTCGTTAATCAGACGCCGAAGCCCTCCGCCGTCCGACAAGTCGCCGTAGTGGAGAAACAGCGGGACACCGCGATCATGCGAGTCGTGATACAGATGATCGAGCCGCCCCGTGTTCAACGTGGATGCGCGGCGCATGATGCCGTGGACCTCGTACCCCTTTTCGAGCAGCAGCTCGGTGAGGTACGATCCGTCCTGGCCGGTGATGCCAGTGATGAGCGCACGACGCATAGGCGGAAGTCTGGAGATATCGGGAAACAAAGAATTGGAAACTGCGCGGAATTTACGCGAAGGTTTCGTGCGACGTCACAAATTGGCACAGGGTCGGACGCATCGAATCAAACATACCCTCGCCGATGGTCCGGGCATCTGCACGAACGGTGCGCAATGTGTATCGCAAGAGCTGTGCAACCCAACTGGGAAGCGTACCGACCGTTCGATGACATAGATAAACGAAGTATTCATCGCATAAGCTGAAATGTGACTACCCCGCCTTGCCCCCCCTATCGCCCTCGGCCACCTTTCCGCGCGATGCGTATTCCCGCTTTGGCCATTGCGCTCGCGATTTCGGCGTGCGTCTGGATTCCGACCGCGCGCGCCCAAGGGCGCACCCTTCCGCTCCGAACGGGCGATCGGGTATTTCTGCGTGCGGCCCCGGATTCGGCGTCGAGCGTCATGCTCGATGTGGACGACAATGGTATCATCTGGGTGCCGCGCGTTGGCGCAGTGCGCGTCGGGAACGTGCCCGCCGATTCGGTGGCTTCGCTGGTGCGCCGCGCCCTGAGCACTGTGTATCGCCTTGAAGACGCAGCGGTGGTGCCGCTGCGCCGTCTCACGGTGCTCGGCGAAGTCCGCAAGGCAGGAGTGTATTTCCTCCCCGTCGCGGCGCGCCTGCGCGATGCGATTGCCGAAGCCCAAGGGGTGGGGGAGACAGGCAACCCCGATCGGCTCACGTTGGTGCGCGACGGTGCCCAAGTGGCGATCCCCCGGTGGATGACCAGCGCCGACGGCGCCCAACCCGTGGCCAGCGGTGACCTGCTCATCATCGCCCGTGAGCCTTGGCTCAAGCGGAACACCCTCTCCGTCATCTCCACCTTCGCCCTGCTCATCACGTCGGTGCTGGCGGTTCGCAAGTGACGTCGCCAACCACAGCTGCAACGATGGCGGACGATCCGCTCGAAGCTGATTTGGGCACGCTCGTGGCTGAAGTGCTGCGCGGTTGGCGGAGGGCGCTCGTTGGGCTGCTGGCTGGCGCGGCGGTCGGAGCGGCAATTGTACTGTTCGTGCCGGCTCGCTTTGAATCGCACGCGCTGGTGGTGGTGCGCACGCCGCAAACAAGCGCTGGTGCCATTGCCGGCAAGCTGGGGCCGTTAGCACAATTTGCCGGCGGTGGCGCGGCGGGGGTGCTCACCAACGACCTCGACACTGAACTGGCACTGCTCAAGAGCCGGTCGATCGCAGCTGTGGTCGTCGACTCGCTGCGCCTCCAACTGCGCGCGCTCGAACCCGCCCGCATAGCCAGCGTGGAGCTCGTGGACTCGGTGCAGCTTCTCAACCGCTTTCCTCCGCGCACCGTCACACTTGGGCCCGGATTGAACACATTTCCGGAGGGAAAAGTGTGGCGAAAACCCACGGCTTCCGAACTATCGGCGAAGCTGCTGGACCGCGAAGACGCCATCGACTGGGTTAACGAAAACTTCGACGCTCGCAAACAGGGCGGCGACGTGGTGCGCGTGTCATTCCAAGGCTACGACTCGCTTACCGCGGCTGCCGTTCCCAATTTGGCCATTGCCAACTATCTGCTCCGCCGCAAAACGGTGGACCGTGGGCTCAATCAGCGTCGGCTCGAGTTTCTGGTTGCCAAGCAGGATTCCGTGAATCGTGCGCTGCTGGTGGCGGCAACCGCATTGCGCGATGCGCAGGACGCCGGCGGCATCGCTGGATTGGAACCCACCACCAAGGCGGCACTCGAGCAGCTCATCGGCTCCGAGAGCTACCTCTCCACCATTCGCGCGGAGCAAGGCGCGCTCGATTCGCTGTTGGCCGAGCGCTCGGCCGACCCACGCCGCTTTGCCGCGTTCCCGTCGCTGCTAAAAAGCCCGGCTGTGAACGAAATTGTGAGCCAGCTTTCACATCTGCAAATACAACGCGCCGCGCTGGAAGCTACCTATGCGTCCAATTCGGCACCGGTGCGCGCCGTGGCGAGCGCGAGCGATTCGCTTGTTGCCCAGCTACTCCCGCTGGCCCGCACCTACGCGCAGTCGCTACGCCGCCAGCGCGCCGCGCTGGAGCAGGACCTGGAGCGCACCCGCAGTCGCGTGCAACAATTGCCCGGCGCTGGCCTCAAGGTGTTCATCGCCGACGCCGCGCTGCGTCGGCTGGCGATCGTGGACGTAGCG
Source organism: Gemmatimonadaceae bacterium (assembly GCA_043753735.1). Classification (GTDB taxonomy): domain Bacteria; phylum Gemmatimonadota; class Gemmatimonadetes; order Gemmatimonadales; family Gemmatimonadaceae; genus Gemmatimonas. The sequence goes on along the minus strand of JAYUWD010000085.1, from coordinate 257 downwards.
ATGGGCGCGCAGGTGCTGGACAGTCGGCTGGCCGCTATTACCGAGGGCGGAGATGTGCGCGTGGTCGATGCGGCCGTCGCACCGCGCAAAGTGGCATTTCCCCGACCACTGCTGACCTTCGCCATTGGTGCCTTGGCTGGGCTAATACTTGGGATCGCGAGTGTACTCGTTTTGCCGCGGCGCGCCCCGCTGGCCTGAGCACGCATGAGGCTCGGAGCCCGCACCCTCGTCGCGGCCGGGGCGATCACCTTGGCCAT
>JAYUWD010000084.1:0-2243 GCA_043753735.1 Gemmatimonadaceae bacterium | reverse complement strand
AAAGTGAGTACGACGTCATACGAATCGGCGTTTGGACCGATCTGCGTTTGACCGCAGTCGAGGTAACGGCTGAGCGGTGCCTTGCCGAGTCGCTGGCGGACTTTGAGCGCGTCATTGCCGATCACATGCTGCGCCTGATCCACGGTGCTGACGGCCACGCCGAGTGAATCAAACACTGCAGGCAGCACGCGCCACACTTGTTCGATGGGCGCCGCAATACTGCTCTTGCTCGCGGTTGAATTGGAATTGACCGTCAGCCTACCGGCCATGCCGACGATCTGTATTCGTTGTTGCGCAGGTGGCTCCGGGAGCGCGCTGCTGGACGCGCAACCAGCGGTTGCAGTGGCGAGTAGAACGAGGGAGCCCAGCACTCGTGAACGCATTGACACTCCGCAGCTGGTGATCAGGGAATGGGAGAGCGACGGACGCTCAAGTCCGCGCGCAGAATGCGACGTGACGCGGACAACTGTACCACCGCACGAGTTGTTCCGACCACGGTTCGACCGCCCGCTTCAGTCGGCTCTGCGTGCAACGAAAGTGGAGTGTCGAGGGGGACACCACAAAGTCTGAAGGTGCCCCGAGCATCGGCATCGGCACTGATGCGACGCTGTATGGTTACCGCAGCTCCACTACCTGCGTCGCTCTTCTCCGCCCACTCGACGATCACGCGCATCGACGAGGGTGAGACATCGTTGATGGGCACGTCGACGCGCCCGACCACCACGCCCGGTGCGTTGACTCCGCCACACATCGCCGCTGCAAGCTGGTCGTCCGTGGGCAGAAAAACCGTCAGCGTGTCGTGTGATTCCGACGCTGATGCAGCGAGTCGCTTGAGCGTGCCCAGCGAATCCAGCCAGGCAGTGCGCACTTCAAGCATGTACTCGCGCGCTGTGAGCGACGGGAAGTGGAATTGACCGGTGCTGTCAGTCTCGACCAGATGTGGCGTGTCTCGAAGCGAGACCGTTGCATTGCTCACCGCAGCGCCGGTGATCGAATCGCGTACAATGCCAATGAGTTGATATGACGGCGCCGTCACAACAGCTGCACGAGTAGGTTCTGCTTTCGCCGCCGGGACAACGATGCGCAAAACGGTCAGGCGATCGGCGATATGCACCTCTGTATCGGCGATGCGCCTCCCGCTGCGGGAAATCTGAACTCGGTCGAATTCTCCGTACACGAGACGATCACATACGAAAAAAACACCGTTATCGTCGGGGCTCGCGCCGCCAATGGTAATGCTCGGACCTTTGGCGGGTCGACGAATCACATTCCAGGAGACGTCGGTGACCGGTCGACCGTCTTCGGTGGTTACGCGCGCGAGAAGAATATTCGAGGTCGCAGGGAAGCCGCGCTGTTCGCATGCCTTTTCCGCAAACGCGTCCGCTGTCGGTCGAAGGGTATTCAGCAACGCCAGCGAACCACGTCGTGATTCGAAGCGGGCGCTGGTCGACAGCGTCAGGCCGAGTGTCGTCAGCTTTGGGTCGACGATGAACGCGGTGTACGGTCCCGGTGCCACGTCTTCGATGTTGGCGTAGCCGTCGTCGTCGGTGATGCCTCGGTAGTCGGTCGCCGTCAGGCCAACGACAATTCCCATTGCCGGTCCGCCGGCGGCATCGAGAACACGGATGCGTGCGCGACCGAGGTTTGACGACCACTTCCCGCCGTTCTCCCAGATGGCGTGGGCGAGTTCACCGCCGACTTCGCGCACCGTGAAGATTTGTTGCACGCCGCCTGCACGATCCGCGTCAGGCGCACCGACCAGACGCAGACTCCACCGGTCGATGACGACGACGCCATTACTCAACGTGCGGAAGGAAACGCGTCCGCCAGCGCCGAGCGCTTCAGCGCGTTCGTCGACACCGAGATAGCGAAAGTCGAGATCATGGAGCGAACGCGTTGTCGTATCGATCCAAAGTGCGCCTGCGATGTCGACGCGGCCGCGCTCACGGTTTGCGGGTTCGAACTCAAGTCCGATCTGGGCTTTGCGCGTCGCGACTGGCTTGGCGAGATGAAAGCAGTAGCCATTGGCGAAAGCATCGTCGAGCATGACGTCCGCGTCAGGGCTGTAAAACGTCTGGCGGCCATCGATGTTGGCGCGGAAACCACTGCGCACAAAATTTGTGGCGCTGCGAACAGCAAAGAACGACGACGACAATTCGGTCGCGGTTTCGAGACGCACGACCTGAGAAAGGACGCCCACGCCGATCGCATCCAACGCGCGTTCGTAGGCGAGATGCGTGAGT
>JAYUWD010000083.1:0-6973 GCA_043753735.1 Gemmatimonadaceae bacterium | reverse complement strand
GCGACAGCATCGGAGACGCCGACATTCCAGCCGGGATCACCGCTTCGCGCCCTTGCGCCTGCGCAAGCGCGGGCGAGACGAAGGCTGCAAGAGCGAATGCATAGGCGATCGAGGGCGCGAACGACGAGGAGGAGCGGAAGTGGGCCGTGCGGGACATCGGGAACCTCGGGGCAAAGGGGAGTGATGCGCTGGATGGTGGCACCGGTGCTGGAATGTCGAGCTTGATGTAACGCAGCAATGAGTCGATTGGCAGCGACGTGACACCCGCGCGAATGCCGTTGAGTTTCATCACGTACGCGGTCACATCGACGTACGAGTCGTGACTGAGCGAGCCCGGGGCAGAATCGGGCATCGTCGTTCTCACCAGATTGAACAAGTCGTACGCCGTCTGTCCGTTCCACTTGAGACGAAAGTCGGCCCCCGACATGTCGCGTCGTGTGTGACAATTGATGCACAGTTGCGAGAAGACCTTGTCACCGCGTGCGGCTTGCTCTTCGTTGAAGCCCAGCAGCTCGGCTGAGTCGAGTTTTGATGGCGGAGACGCCGATTGGGCATGCACGATGATCGGCCCTATCACCAACATCGCCAGAATCGTGAGCGCAATCGCGCCTCTCTCCCCTCTTGTCCGGGCTCTACCCGTCCATCGCAACACGGCGGCCAACTTGTACACGCACACCTCGATTTGCAACGGTTGTTGCGACACGTCGGACACGGTCGCATCTTCGCGAAACGCCTTCAACCCCGCATACGCCATGGTTAAAGATACCAACCCGTTCCTGAGCGAGGTAACCGACGACGAGTCGATCGCCCGCCGAGATTTTCTGCGCATCGCCAGTGTCGGGGCGGGAGCCCTGCTGGCGACCGGATGCGCGACCGGATCCGCCGCCTCGACGGCGCCGGTTCGCGGCATCGAGTCCCAACGACGCGGAAAGGGGAATGGAGCCGGACATGTGGTCGTCATTGGCGCCGGCGCATGGGGTGGCTGGACGTCGTATCATCTGCGGCAACGTGGCGCACGCGTCACACTCATCGATGCCTACGGCGCGGGCAACTCACGGTCGACCAGTGGGGATGAGTCACGCGGCATTCGTTCGTCGTATGGCGATCGCACCAGTGGCGAGCTGTGGACCCCGTGGGCGCGCGAAGCGATAAAACGATGGAGCGCCTTTGACGCGGAATGGGGGCCTGTCTTCGGAACGAAGTTTTTTCATTCGACTGGCGACATCATCATGCGCGAAAAAGACGAACCCTTCCTACTGAACACGCAGAAATACTGGAAAGCAAACAACGTCGCGTACGAGGTGTTGAGTGGCGCCGAAGTGCGAAAGCGCTGGCCGGTCATCAATGCCGACGATACTACGATCGCGCTCTTCGAACCCGACGCCGGTGTCGCACGTGCGCGCGCATCCACGCAAGCGGTTGCGGCCGTCGGCATCAAGAACGGCGTCAAGTTCATTCAGTCGCGGGCTACGGTCGGAAAAATCGTGAATGGACAACTTGACGGCGTCACACTCGAAGACGGCACGGTCATCCGTGGCGATGCCTACGTCTTTGCCTGCGGCCCTTGGCTCCGGAAGCTCTTCCCACAGCTCATGGAAAATCGCATGCGCGTCCCCTTGGGATACGTCACCTACTGGGGCACACCGGTCGGCGATTCGCGCTTCACATATCCGCACTTGCCGAGCTACAACTTTCCGGGCGTCACCGGCTGGGCGGCATTGCCGACGGACAGTCGTGGATTCCGCGTGCGTGGTGGTATTGCCGCACCAACACCATCCGAGACCGAAGCGCAGAAAAAAGAGCGCGAAGAAAAAGCCAGGAATGCACCGCCGCCACCGCCGCCCGATCCACTGCAATCAGATCCGGATACAAGCACGCGATTGATCACGCCGGGGCAGGTCGAGAGCATGAAGCGATTTGTCGTGCGACGCTTTCCACTGCTCGCCAACGCCCCACTGCTCGAGACGCGATGCTGTCACTACGAGCAGAGTTCAAACCGCGACTTCATCGTCGATCATGTACCCGATACGACGAACGCGTGGATCGCAGGTGTCGGTCAAGCCGAAGGTTTCAAGTTCGGCCCGGTCGTAGGCGAGTACATCGCACAACGAGTCCTTGGCATCGACGGCGACCCCAAAATCGCCACTGCCTTCAAGTTGCCCAAGGAAGAGTACGAAGCGCCGAAGCCACCCGGAGAAGAGTGAGCGCTCGATTCCGAGGGTTCGATCAGCACGGTACTCGTCCCGCTCGACTGAGTGCTACCAATCGTCCGTTGCAACTTACGGAGCGACGGTTGAAGCGCCGGCCGCCGGCGGACTTCCGGACGCAGTAGCATCGGCGTCGGCGTCGGTGACAACCCCGGCAGACGCCGCCTCTGCTGCCTCGCCCTCCTCAACCCGCTTGCGCTCGTCGGAGATTTCGACCGCGATCGCCGCGGCCTCGACCACCGGCAATCCTTCGGTGCGCTCCGCATATTCCTGCGCGGTCTGGTCATCACGTTCGCGCTTCTGCCCCAACTCGACAGTCTCCGATCGCCCGGGAAGTTCGACGCGCAGCTCTTCGACGAGCATGAGAATCGCCGCCGCCACGGGCAGCGCCAGCAGCGCACCGACAATGCCCATCAGCGTTCCGCCCGCCAACAAGGCCACCAAGACGAGTGAGGACGGCAATCGGAGCGCTCGTCCGTATACCAGCGGAATGAGCAGTCGATTTTCCACCTCCTGATAGACGAGGATGGACACGCCAACGGTGGTCAGCACGACCGGCCCCATGGAGATGGTGGCCAATAGGGCCGGTACCAGGATCAGCACACCGCCGATGTAGGGCAGCACGTCGGCCACCCCCGACAGAACGGCAATCGCCAACGCATTTTTCACGTGAAAGATCGACAGCAGTACGAAGATGAATACCGCCATCAACACGCACGTGATCACCTGGCCTCGAATGTAGCCGCCGACAATGCGCTCGAGGTTCAGCATGATGCGTGACAGCGGGATGTGCTGTTGACGTGGCACAATTGCGAACAGTGCGCCGCGTAGCCGATCGCGATCCAGCATGACATAAAGCGCCAGAAACACCGCGCCCACACCATACGCCACGAGCTCGAAAACACGTATTGATGTGGACATCGCGAGATGCGCCGAGCTGCCAAACAGCGCGGCGTAGTTGATTTGGCGGAGTGATCCTGCCAAAGGCGCCGTGGCGCGCCAACGTGTAAGAAGTATTGCAAGCCGCTCGCGCAGTACGGGCTCCTGCTCCACCAGCGAATTCGCCTGCGCCAGCACCTCGGGGATGGTAAGTGTGATCAGCAGCACCACCACGCCCAGCAGGATGGTAAAAACCAGGGCAATGCCGAGCCCGCGGCGCACCCCACGCGCTTGCAGCCACTCCACCGCCGGGCTGAGCGATCCAACCATCATCAAGGCCGTGATGATCACAAGTACAACCGGCGTCAATCGCAGCAACAGCCAGCAGGCGGCCAGCACACCCACCACCGTGAACATCGTTCGCGCGGTAATCTCGATTCTATGCAATCGCCCGATCGGCGGGGGCGTGACTTGCGGCACCTCCGCAGCCGGCACGAGCAACGGCGGCGAGGGCGGAGAATGCATCTGAATTACGCTCATGACTGAATCACGATCATATCGGGGAAGCCTGCACGGACTGCGATGAGAAACCGGCCCAGCACTCCCACCAAGTATGGCGGCACGACATGATGGACGTCGCCAATTCTGCAAACGGCAGGCCACAACCCGCCACTCGACCGCAGGCACTCGACTTTTGCTTCCGCTACATGCTATCCCGGATCGCTTTTTCCCGACCGCCTACCGGTACCCCGCCGCCTGCAGCTCGAAAAGCTCCGCATACCGCCCCCCCTGCGCAACAAGCTCCAAATGGGTGCCTTCGCTTTCAACGGTGCCGTTCTCAAGCACCAAAATCCGATCGGCCATCCGAACAGTCGAAAAGCGATGTGAAATGAGCACGCCGGTCTTCCCTGCACTCAGCTCCTTGAATCGCTGGAACACCTCGAATTCGGCACGGGCATCAAGCGCCGCCGTCGGTTCGTCGAGAATGAGCAGTTGCGCATCACGCATGTACGCGCGCGCAATCGCCACCTTCTGCCATTCACCCCCGGAAAGATCGACACCGGTTCGGAAGCGCTTTCCGACCTGCTGGTCGTAACCACGCGGCAGCTTAGCGATCACACCACTCGCGAGACTGCGGTCGGCCGAGGCGACAATCCGTGGTCGATCGTCCCGCGCATCGATGCGACCGACCGCGATGTTTTCGCCCACCGTCATGTCGTAACGCACGAAATCCTGAAAGATCACGCCGATGTTCGCCCGCAGTTCGTCCAGATCATAGTCGCGCAAATCATGACCGTCGAGCAGGATGCGTCCTTCGACCGGATCGTATAAACGCGCCAGCAACTTCACCAGCGTTGTCTTGCCTGCACCATTTTCGCCCACGAGCGCCAACACTTCACCTGCCTGCAATCTGAATGACAGATGCCGCACCGCCCACCGTTCGGCGTCGGGATATTTGAAACCCACCGCTTCAAACACGATGCCGTGCGCAATCGGTGACGGGAATGCGCGTGGATGTTTGGGCGACGCGATGCTTGGCGTGATGGTAAAAAACGAAAATAGATCGTCGAGATACAGCGCCTGACTGGCGGTCTGCGTGAATCCGATCAGCAACCCTTCCAGCAAGCCCCGAAGTCGACGGAATGATCCAGCGAGAAATGTCAGATCACCGATTGTGAATTGCCCAGCGACAGTACGCCATACGATGTAGGCGTACGCGACGTAGTAGCCTGCGGTGCCGAGTGCGGTGAGCATGCCGCCCCAACTCGCACGTTTGATCGCCAGCCGTCGGTTGGCGAGATAGAAATCGTGGGACAGCCGGCGATAGCGATCGATGAGGAACGCGTTCAACCCGAAGATCTTCACTTCCTTCGCCGTTTCGACACTCGCACCGGTCATGCGCACATAATCAAGTTCACGCCGGTCTGCGGTACGCGAAAAAGCAAGCGCGTAACTCCTTTCGTTGAAGTACGCTTCGCCCAGAAACGCGGGGATGAGCGCGACAAACAACAACGCAATCAGCCACGGCGCGAACACCACCATGCCCGCAGCAAAGCTGATGATCGTGATCAGGTCCTGCACCTGGCCGAACAGTTGGCTCATCAACGACATCCGCCCCGACGCCTGACGTCGCGCCCGTTCAAGCTTGTCCTGCTGCTCGCTGTCTTCAAAATCCTCAAGATCGAGCGTGGCGGCGTGTTCCATCAGTCGAATGCTTGTCGTGTTGGAGAACTGTTCCGACAGCAACGAATCGAAGAGCGATACCATGCGCCCGAACAGATCCGACAGCACCGCGAGGCCGAATTCCGCGCCGAGCAACCAGAGCATGCGATGCGATGAGACATTCGCGAGCCACTCGCGCACAGTTGTTGGCGAACCGACAGTGGGCGCATGGGCCATCACTTCATCGATGATCAGTTTGCCGATGTAGAGTGTCGCAACTGGAAGCACCGCGCGCACCAGTCGCAGCAGGAGCGTACCTGCGGTCAGCAGTCGGCTCGTCTTCCAGATGAGCGCCAGAAAAGGCGGGACATTGCGAATCGCGCCGAGCCGTTCACGCAGTGAGCGCGTCGGCGGCGCATTTCTGCTTGAAGCGCCCTCCGGCTTGCCGCTACCTCCGCTACTTCCGCGGCCTGTGGCGCCCGCGCTCGCACCGTTCCGTCCACCCCCGTCGAAGCCATCGCCGCGTGCCATTTCGAATGCTATCGGTGTGCGCTCCGCTCGGCCAAGGGGCGGCGCGTTTGTCACGCCATGCGCAAGAATACCCCTGACGGTGTTTGATTGCAGCACGCATGAATTCCGCCCTCACACTTCGCGCCGGACCGCACGCGCTCGCGCACATTCGCGAGCACGGCCTGCGCGCCGCCGATATCGATGTCATCCCCGGTGCCTCGGGCGGCGCAAAGTGGCTCGTACTCGGCGGGATTGATCGCTATCTGTTTGGCGAGTTCCTGCAGACACCACGCACCCGTTTGTTGCATGCGATCGGCTCATCGATCGGCAGTTGGCGTTTGGCCTGCCTTGCGCAACGCGATCCTGTAGCGGCGCTGGTGCGCGGACATCACGCCTACATCCACGAGCAGGAGTACACGCCGAAGCCACCGGTGCGCGAGATCACCGAAGTGAGCGCGCGCGTTCTTGATTGTCTGCTCGGTGACAAAGGGGTCGACGAAATTCTCTCGCACCCGTTTGTCCGACTGCATGTCATCACGGCCGAAGGGCGCGGGCTCGCGGCGAGTGAGCGAAAGCTGATGCTCTCCCTGACACTCGCCATTGCGGCTGCGGCAAACGTAGTCAGTCGCAAAGCGCTCGCGCTGCAGCTGCGTCGGGCCATCTTTCACAGCGCCGGCGACACAACACCGTTTGGCACATTGGCCGACTTCCCCACAGCGCACCACGCGCTGACGCACGAAAATCTGCGCGCTGCCCTCCTCGCCTCCGGCTCGATCCCACTCTTGCTCGAGGGTGTGGCCATTGCTGAAACGCCTGGACGCGTGCACTGGGATGGTGGCGTCATCGATTACCATCTGGACATCGACTTTGGCGCCGGCGACGGGATTGTTCTTTATCCGCACTTCTATTCGCACGTCATTCCCGGCTGGTTCGACAAGGCGCTCCGTTGGCGGCGTGCGCGCGCGCGGAATTTCATGCGCACGCTGCTCATCGCGCCCTCCGAAGAATTCGTCGCTTCGCTTCCCGGCGGCCGCATTCCGGATCGCCGGGACTTTCAGAGTCTCTCCCACGACGTGCGTACTGGTCGCTGGCAGCAGGTGCTCGATCGCAGCGCACAGTTGGGCGATGAGCTTCGGGAGTTGATCGTGACCGGACGCATTGCCGACGTGCTGCAGCCGTGGTCACCCGCGTGATCGAGCAGGTAGCTTTTCCAG
>JAYUWD010000082.1:0-7018 GCA_043753735.1 Gemmatimonadaceae bacterium | reverse complement strand
AGAGCCTGCGCCTGAACAACGCGTGCTCATGCACGACGCCGCACATGTCTGGCACCCGTATACGCAGCATCATCAGGCACCGATGCCCGTTGCCATTGCGCGTGCCTCGGGTTCGTGGTTGTACGACATGCATGGAAAGCCGATTCTCGATGCGATCTCTTCGTGGTGGGTAACGACGCACGGCCATTGCCATCCCGAGATCATCGATGCGATCGCCGAGCAGGCGCGCACGCTGGATCAGGTCATCTTTGCCGGCTTCACGCACGAACCGGCGGCGACGCTGGCGGCCGCACTCGTCTCCAGGTTGCCGCGTGGCCTGACGCGCATTTTTTATTCGGACAACGGCTCCACCGCCGTTGAAGTTGCGGTCAAGTTGTCGTTGCAATCGTTTGCCAATCGTGGACAGCCGCGCCGACTTGTCGCGGCGCTGGAGCACGCGTATCACGGTGACACCTTTGGTGCGATGGCCGCCGGCGCGCGCGGAGTGTTCACGCAGATGTACGAGCCGTTGCTTTTTGAAGTGGCGCGGCTTCCCGATCCGTCGGAAGGCGATACGCTGCGAGCACTCGATGCACTGATTGCCGCTCGGGGCAACGAGCTCGCCGCGGTGATCGTCGAACCGTTACTGCTTGGCGCTGGGGGCATGCGCGTATGGGATGAGCGTGTGCTGCAGCAGATCCGGGCACGCACTGCGGCGGCGGGCGTCCATCTCATCGCCGACGAAGTGATGACTGGATTTGGGCGAACGGGGCCACTCTTTGCGTGCGAACGCGCCGATGTCGCGCCCGATCTGCTGTGCATGTCGAAGGGTCTCACCGGTGGCGTGTTGCCGCTGGGGGCAACGGCTGCGACGGAGTCGATCTTTGATGCGTTTCTGGATGTCGATCGCGCAAAGACATTCTTTCACGGCCATTCGTACGCGGCCAACCCGATCGCCTGCGCCGCTGCACTCGCGTCGCTTTCGCTCTTTGACGACGAGAGCGAAGACGATCGTGTTCGCATCGAAGTGACGCACGCGCGTCATCTCGATACCCTGCGTGGCACGCGTGGTGTGCGTGCGGTTCGTCAGCTTGGCACTGTGGCTGCAATTGAACTCGACTCGGCACCAGGATATTTGAGCGCGATCGGGCGCGAGCTGTCAGCGTTTGCGATCGGGCAAGGCGTGTTGTTGCGACCGCTGGGCAACGTTGCGTATTGTCTTCCTCCATATTGCACGACCGATGACGAACTCGATCGTGTCTACAGCGTGCTGCAGCGATTTCTCGAGGGAGAACGGGCATTGACGCCCGGTTCCGGAGGGCCCGTCGATGACTGATCTGCCGCCCCTGCGACTTGGAATTACCGGCACCGACACCGGCATTGGCAAGACTGTCGTCGCCTGTGCGATTGCCGCTCTCGCCGTGAAGCAGGGGCAGCGGGTGGGTGTCATGAAGCCGATCGAAAGCGGCATCGATCCGATGATCGTCGACAGTGGGACATTGCGCGCCGATGGCGAACGATTGCGCGCCGCGGCAAACAGCGATGTTGCGTTGAGGCATGTGCGTCCGTACGTGCTTGAGGAGCCGCTGGCCCCAATGGTCGCGGCTCAGCGAGCAGCGACCACGATCGATATGCAATTGCTGGACGACTCGTTCGAGATTGTTGCCAATGCGCAGGATGTTGTGCTCGTGGAAGGTGCAGGCGGGCTGCTGGTGCCTATCACGCGCACCATTTCCTTCCTCGATCTCTTTGCGCGCTGGCGCTGCGAACTGGTGATCGTTGCAGGCAATCGGCTTGGCGTGCTGAATCACGTGCTGCTTACGGTGCGTGCCGCCGAAGCTGCCGCCGTTCCGGTACGAGCGATCATCCTCACATCGTATTCATCGCCCGACGCATCGGTTGCGGAAGCGACCAACTACGAGGCCATTGTCGCGCTGTTGCCGGCGCATGCTGTCTTTCGTTTTCCGTGGGTAGATCGCACCGATGATGCGGACGCGCTGGCCGCTGCTGCCTCCGGTTGCGGTCTTGAGGCGCTTTTGCTACAGGACCCGCCGGCGCCGACGGTGCCGGGTACACTCTTCCTCGACTAACGCATCGCTGATGACTGCTCTGGACAACTCGCGGGCATTTTCCACCGCACTTGTGGTCGACTGGCAGCGGCTGGCTGACAAGTCACTTGCTGGTGGGTTGCTGACACGCGATGAAGCGCGCGCCGTGCTCACGGCTCCCGACGACGCGTTGCTTGATCAGCTTGCAGCCGCGTATCGCGTCCGTCGCGTCACTTGGGGCAATCGGGTGCGTCTGCATTTTCTGCTCAATGCGCAGAGCGGGCTGTGTCCGGAAGACTGCCACTACTGCTCGCAATCAAAGATTTCGTCGGCGGAGATCGAGAAGTATCCGATGCTTGCGCAGGACAAGATCATGGAGGCGGCCGATCGTGCCGCGCTGCTCAAGGCGGGCACGCTGTGCATGGTGATTTCGGGGCGCTCACCGGGCGAAACCGTTTTTGGCAAGGTGCTCGACGCGGTCAAGGCCGTGCGTGCGAAGCATGATCTCAAGATTTGCGCGTGCCTTGGACTGTTGAACGCAGAGCAGGTACAACGCTTGAAGGATGCAGGCGTCGAGACGATCAATCACAATCTCAACACGTCGGCGAATTTCACCCCCGAAGTTGTCGGGACGCATACTTTCGAAGATCGTGTTGGCACCGTGCAGGCCGTGAAGGACGCCGGCATGAAGACGTGCAGCGGCGGTATTCTTGGCATGGGTGAAAGCGATGACGACGTGATCGACCTTGCCCTGTCGCTGCGCGAGCTGGACGTAAAAAGCGTGCCGGTGAATTTTCTGATCCCGGTGCCGGGCACGACGTTCGAGCATATCCGCGAACTCGATCCGCGCCGTTGTCTGCGTATTCTGGTGCTGTATCGCCTGTTGCTTCCGACGCAGGAAATCCGCGTCAGTGGCGGTCGGGAGGTGCATCTGCGCAGCATGCAGGTGATGGGGCTCTATCCGGCCAACTCCATCTTTGTCGGCGATTATCTCACCACGCAGGGGCAGACCGCGCGCGACGACCTCCGGATGATCGCGGACGCGGGTTTCGTGCTGGAAACTCCGGACGGCGAGCCACTGGTCGGCGATCCGTTGGACGGCGTGCCGGATCAGTATCCGCGCGCACCGTTGCCGCTGATCGCAGTGTGAGCTTCAGGCAACGTGCAGCCAACGGTTACCCTACTATCCGAAACGATGTCCATCGCTGATATCCGTACCGACTATCGTCGCGCATCGCTGACCGAAGCTGATGTGAATGCCGATCCGATCGTGCAGTTTACGCACTGGTTCGATGCGGCAGTTGCCGCGCAGGTATCGGAACCCAATGCGATGTGTCTCGCCACCGCTACCCCCGATGCGTATCCGTCGGCGCGCACAGTGTTGCTCAAAGGCGTGGATGCGCGCGGCTTCGTCTTTTACACCGACTATCGCAGTCGCAAAGGACAGGAGCTGTCGGACAACCCGCATGCAGCACTCTGTTTTTTCTGGCCGGAGTTGGAGCGTCAAGTGCGGATTGCGGGCGCGGTGCAGCGGGTGTCGCGCGCCGAAGCGACGGAGTATTTCAACTCGCGTCCGCTCCCCAGTCGAATCGGCGCTTGGACGTCACATCAAAGCAGTGTGCTGGAGTCACGCGCGATGCTGGAAGCAGAACTCGCGGCAAACGTCGAGCGCTTTCATGATCAAGCCGTGCCTCTTCCCGATCATTGGGGCGGCTTTCGGGTCGTGCCCGACGAGATTGAGTTCTGGCAGGGGCGAGAGAGCCGGTTGCACGACCGTATCGTTTTTCGTCGGGTTGCGGGGGCCTGGTCGACCGTGCGACTGTCACCGTAACGAAACGGGCCGAGCTTTGCGCGCCGAACGCTTCCTGTGCTTGATACGAAAGGGCATCTTGATACGGCACCATGTTTTTCGTACAACCATCTTCGACACTGTCTGGAGGCGCCATGCATAGCCATCGCACCATTCAACTTTCGCACGCCCTGGCGTCGCTTGGCGTTGTCGCGTTCATGCTTGGCGCGTCGGCGTCGCCCGCGCAGGCACAGCTTGGCCGCTTGAAAAAGATGGCTGAAGAAGCCGCGATGAAGAAGGCGGGGCTCGAAAAGCCCGAACAAGCGGCAAAGAAAGCCGACGAAGCCAAGGAGGATGCAACGATTACTGTCGAACGCATCGATGCGATTGTTGCCGTGCTGCAGCCCCTGGTCGCAGCCGCGGAGCGCAAGGCGGCGGCAGAATCGGCAGAAGGGGCGTACGAGCGCAACAAGGAACAGGTGACCGCCTGCCTCGATGTGTTTGGCAAAGCCGGCATGATGCCGACTGGTGCCACCGGTGAGAAGTACGCCAAGATCGTACTCGAGATCCAAGCGAAGAACGACCGGGCGCAGAAGGCGATGCAGGCATCCAATTTTCGGACGGCAGTTGCGACAAGCGATTCGGCAATGGTGATGCAGATTGAAAGTTTGGGCACAATCATGAATGCGAAGTGCAAGCCATACCCGTACAAGCCCGTGGCCATGATCAACGTCGAAGCGCAGAACATGGAAGACGCGAGCGCCGGCAAGATGTCGCCCGGCGAAAGCGATGGAAGGGGCTCGCTTGACGTGCCCAGCAGCGGTCGCGGAGGGATGTCGACCCGCCTGTTTGGTCGCACACGCGAACGGCTTGCACTGTACGGGTTACTCGCCGCGCGGGCGATCACCACCAATGAGGCAGGCAAGGAAGGCGTGTTCACGGACGCTGAGCGTGCCGCACTTGATTCACGCAAGGATGTCATCGGCAAGATGACGCCGGTGTTTCGGAGCGGCGGCTTGTCTTGGAAGTTTTGGGGTGACCTGAAGTCGTGGTAGCGGCGAACTACAACTGCAACTGCATTCTTGCGCAGAGAACGCGGAGGTCGCGGAGCAGTGCAACGGCTATCGCGAACGAGTGAGGTTGATCTTCTTTTCTGTTGTTCTGCGCGCACTGCGCGCGACAATGCAGTTTTCGGTGCTCCTCGCGACGGCAACCTCGACCAGTTCGCGCGCTGTTCTTGCACAAGCAAAACCCGACGCGCCCCCCCGGATCTCCGCGATCCAGTGCGGCGCGTCGGCGCGTTCGGCCAACACTCCAACTCTCATGTGGCGCGGCAACAGTGTACAGTGGGCCGAGTGGCGGGTCGCGCTTGGCGTGCTCGCGCTATCGTCGCGGATCGTTGTGGTTCGATTCGACTCACGTGTCATACGGCTATCGCTCGATCTGGCCCGCGAGGGCGACAACCTTGGTGCGTGGACGCTTGAGCGCGCGCCTGACGACGCGATGTTGGCACTGAATGCCGGTCAGTTCACCGATGCAGGACCTTGGGGATGGGTTGTCCATCGCAGTCGTGAATGGCAAGCGCCCGGTGTTGGCGCATTGGCCGGCGCGCTCGTGGTCGATAGTGCGGGCGCGGTTTCAGTCATCGATGCGAGTGAAATTGCCCTGCTCAGGCGCGACGGCAATGCGCGACCGGTCGAAGCAGTGCAGTCGTATCCAACCCTACTCGGTGTAGCGGGCACTGCTCCGTCACTCGTGTGCGATGCGAGAACGCGTGATGCACTGCTCGATCGCACACATCGCGATGCACGACTGGCAGTCGGTTCACTCGCCGACGGTCGGGTAATCGTGGCGATGAGTCGCTACGCTGGTGCAGGCCCGTTGGCCGAACGATTGCCGATTGGACCGACGACGCCCGAGATGGCGGAGATCATGCGGCGACTCGGCGCAACGCGCGCGCTGATGCTCGACGGAGGCCTTTCGGCGCAGCTGCTCGTACGCGAAGCGGCGGGCACCAGTGCAATTCGGTGGCGCGGGCTTCGCGGCGTGCCACTCGCGCTTGTCGGGCGCCCGAGGTAGTGGTTCCCTGACCAGGAAACGCGGCGATGTGGCTGTGAACTGGCAGCGACCGTGCACGCACGATTTGCGATATGTCTCGGGAACTCGCGCCCGCTGCGCATCATTTCGCTCGCATGACCAGCACTCACGAACAGCCAGCCGACGGGACGAATGTACCGACCTATCTCATCCTTGGCGCAGGCGGTGGCATTGGATCGGCGCTTGCGCGTCGACTTGCAGCAGGTGGCGCAACGCTCATGCTTGTCGGGAGACGCGAAGAACCTCTCGCGGCGCTGGCGGCGGAACTCGGGGCACATTACGCGGTCGCCGATGTCACAGACTTTGCCGAAGTCGATCGCGTGACTGATCTCGCGAAGGCGACAGGCGGGCGGCTTGATGGAGTCGCCAATTGCGTGGGTTCGCTCATGCTCAAGCCGGCGCATCTCACGAAGGCTGATGAATTTCAGGCGACCATCGCCGCGAATCTGACCACCGCATTCGGCGCCGTGCGTGCGGCCGCACGCGTCATGACCAGCGGCGGCAGCGTAGTGTTGTGCAGCTCCGCCGCGGCGCGCATCGGGCTTGCGAACCACGATGCCATCGCTGCAGCCAAGGCGGGCGTGCTTGGGCTAACCCTCTCTGCAGCGGCGACGTACGCATCGCGCGGACTGCGCATCAATGCCGTCGCGCCTGGACTCGTGCGCACTCCCCTCACCACGCGCATTACCTCGTCGGTGCCAGCATCCGAGGCGTCGCGCAGCATGCATGCACTCGGGCGTCTTGGAGAACCCGAAGATGTCGCCAGCATCATCGCCTGGCTGCTCGGCCCTGAAGCAACGTGGGTGACCGGCCAATGCTACGGGGTAGACGGCGGTTTAGGCACGCTGCGGAGCAAATGACCGCACCCCCGATCCGAACTTCAGTACGGTGGCCCAAAGCTTGCTCACCTCAGGGCTTGGCTCAGGGTTTGGGTGCGTCCACGGTCCCAACCAAAAACGGCGTCATCGTCGGCTGGGGCGACCCAGCCGCTGGCTCTTCGGTCACCGCAAAGGCGGCGACGCCCTGCGTGTTCATGGGCAACTCCACGCCGTTGATCAGACGCTGTCCGTCACCGTCTGGATTGAAAAGTTTGACGGCCACCGGT